>JBOGYU010000451.1:0-3993 GCA_050696935.1 Solirubrobacteraceae bacterium
CCGCCGCTCAGCGCCGAGCCGAGCACGGCCTGCTTGAGCCCCACGCTCGGCGCCACCGGCAGGACGACCGCGAGCGCACTGCGCTGGGCCGCGACCTGGCGGCGGAACTCGCTGCACCCGGCGCACTCGCGCAGGTGGCGGCGCAGCACGTTGCGGCGCAGCGACCCGCCGCGCAGGTTCGCGATCTGCTCGCGGATCTCGGGGCAGGAGGCCTCGCGCGCCTCCCGGCTGGCGTTCAGCGACGTCCGCGCCTGGAACACGAGCGCCTTCACCTTCCCCCGCGCGCACCCCAGGATCTGGGCGATCTCGTCGTGCGAGACGTCGCCGACCTCCGCGAGCACGAGCGCGGCGCGCTGGTCCTCCGGCAGCCCGGCCACGTCCTGCAGCAGGTCGCGCAGGTCCTGGCGGCGCTGGACCTCGGCGGCGAGGTGCTCGGTGGCGGGCTCGACGAGCGCCCCCACCGGATGCTCGCGCCGCGCGCGCAGCACCGACAGGCAGCGGTTGCGGGCGATGACGTACAGCCACGGCCGCAGCTGCACCGGCCTGCCCGAGGCGGCCAGGGCGCGGTAGGCGGCCATGAAGGTGTGCTGGACCGCGTCCTCGGCCTCGTCCACCGAGCCGAGCATGTGACGGCAGAAGGCCAGCACGCCGCGGTGATGGCGGTCGAAGATGACCTCGAAGGCGACCGGCGACCCGGCCCGCAGCTGGGCGACGAGCCGGTCGTCGCCCGCGAGCCGCAGGAGCCGGGCGGGAAGCCGGGGCCCGGCCTGTCGGAGCGCCGGCCGTGGCGCAGCAGGGAGATCCATCGCCGTCTCATTATCGGCCGTCGCGATCCCGAGCACGCCCCGCCCACTCTACGAACGACGGGGACCGGCACCCGGAGTTGGACGGTGAGCCTAGACTCCGGCGCCGTGGAGCCGGAGTCCGGGACCTTCCTGCATGGCGACCAGCGGCTCGCCTACAGCTCCTACGGCGACGGCCCGCGGCTCACCGTGCTCCTGCACGGACTGCTGTTCAGCCGGCCGAGGCGAAGCCGGTGACGAGCGAAGCGAGGCAGGACACGACGAGCTGGCGCGCGCGCTGGCCGCGCGCGGACACCACGTCGTGACCCTGGACCTGCTCGGGCACGGCTCGTCGGACCGCCCGCGCGACATGTGGCGCTACTCGATGACCGAGTTCGGGCGCGAGGTCGTGGCGCTGCTCGACCACCTGGAGGTCGAGGAGGCGGTCGTGATGGGCACGTCGCTCGGCGCCAACACGACGCTCGAGGTGGCGGCGCTCGCGCCCGAGCGGGTGCGCGGGATGGTGGTCGAGATGCCGGTGCTCGACAACGCGCTGCTCGCCTCCGCCGTGATCTTCACGCCGCTGATGCTCGGGCTCACGTTCGGCCGGCCGGTCATGCGCCTGGTCTCCGCGGCCGCCCGGCGCGTGCCGAGCCAGCGCGTCCCGTGGCAGCTCGACATCCTGGTCGACTGGATCCGCCAGGACCCCGGGCCGAGCGCGACTGTCATCCAGGGCCTGTTCTTCGGGCGCGTGGCCCCCGACCGCTCCGTGCGCCGCACCTTCGAGGCGCCCACGCTGGTGATCGGGCACCGGCACGACGCCCTGCACCCGTTCTCGGACGCCGGCATGCTCGCCGACGAGCTGCCGGACGGCCGCCTGCTCCAGGCGGACTCGATCGTGGAGCTGCGGATCGCCCCCGAGCGGCTCACCGGCGAGATCGCGGCTTTCCTCGACGAGTGCTGGAAGCCGCGGGCGGCCGCGAGCATGCGCCGCCCCGCCTGATCAGCGCACCTTGGCGAAGCGCCGGACGGCGGTCATCAGCTCGTCGAGCTTCTCGTCCGCCTGCTGACCTCCGTCGGTCACGGCGTCCGCCACGCACCCGCGCACGTGGGCGTCGAGCACGTTCACGGCGACCTGCTCGAGCGCGGTCTGCACGGCCGCCACCTGTGTGAGGATGTCGACGCAGTAGGCGTCCTCCTCAACCATGCGCTGGAGGCCGCGCACCTGGCCCTCGATCCGGCGGAGACGGTTGTGGACGGCGCGGGAGTCTGCCTGCATGCGGCGATTATACCCTACGGGGGTACCACCGGCGTGCTACATTTCGCCGCCGTGTCGAGCCGGCAGGAGGAGAAGCAGCGCCGCCGCGAGGAGCGGCAGGAGCGCGAGCGCCGGGAGAAGGCCGCCGCTGCGCGCCGCAAGCGGCTCCAGTTCGCGGGCGGCGGGCTGCTCGGGCTGGCCGCCATCGGCGCCGTGATCGTGCTCGTGGTCGCCGGCATCGGTGGTGGGAACGGCGAGGACGGGGACGGGGGTCCCTCACAGGCCGAGAGCGAGAACGTGACGCTCCCCGAGCAGCGGTTCGGCGACCTCGACCAGGCCGCCGAGGCGGCCGGCTGCGAGGTGACGAACGCCGAGCCCGAGGGCGCGCAGCACGAGGAGCGGGACTTCACGGCCGCGGACTACGACACCAACCCGCCGACGTCCGGGCCCCACAACCCGATCTGGTACGAGGACGGCGTCTACGAGCCGGGCACCACGCCGCGGCTCGGCATGCTCGTGCACACGCTCGAGCACGGGCGGATCAACGTCCAGTACGCCCCCGGCACGCCGCCCGAGACGGTCGACCAGCTCGAGGCCCTGCTCGCGGAGCAGAGCGAGGGCTACCACATGCTGCTGTACGAGAACACGACGGACATGGACGCCGCGGTCGCGGCCACCGCCTGGGAGGAGTCCGTCACCTGCCCGGAGATGAACGACCGGGTGTTCGACGTCCTGCGGACCTTCCGCCAGGCCTACATCGACCAAGGGCCGGAGAACGTCCCGTAGCGGCTCGGCGGCGGCGCGGTGCCGCCGCGGGAACGTCCCCTAGCGGCCGGGCGGCGGCGCGGTGCTGCCCCGGACCACGAGCTCGACCGGCAGGATGACCTCGCGGTCGGGCGCGTCGGCGATCAGCAGGCGGCCGGCGAGCTCGCCCTTCTCCAGCAGCGGCTGGCGGATCGTGGTGAGGCCCGGCTGCGCCCAGGCCGCGCCGGGCACGTCGTCGAAGCCGACGACGGACAGGTCGCCCGGGATGGCGAGCCCGCGCTCGCGGGCGGCCTCCATCGCGCCGAGCGCGAGCTGGTCGGTGGCGGCGAGGATGGCGGTGGGTGGCGGGTCGGCGGCGAGGACCGCGCGCCCGCCCTCCAGGCCCCGCTCCGGGCGGTTCGCGGGCGTCTCGTGGCGGATGACCTCCTCCCACGGGATCCCCGCGGCCGCCAGCGCGTCGCGATAGCCCGCGAGGCGCTTGAGGTTGAGCGCGTAGATAGAGGCGGCCTCGCGCTCGGGGGTGAGCGGGCCGGTGTAGCCGTCGGAGCGCATGCGCTCGAAGAGCAGGGCGAAGCGCCGGTGGCCGAGCCCGGCCAGGTGCTCCGCCGCCAGCCGGGCGCCGCGGCGGTCCTCGATCCCGACATAGGCGTGGCCCGCCAGGCGCGGCTCGTCGACGACCACCATCGGCACGCGGCGCTCGAGCGCGGCCAGCACGTTGGGGTGGCTCTCGGGCATCGAGTAGATGCAGAAGGCGTCCACGACCGCGTCCTGCACCGCGTTGCGGATGCCGCGCCCGTGCTCGGGCACCAGCAGGAGCGCGAGGCCGGCGGCCTCGGTGGAGCGGGCGATCCCTTGGAGCAGCATCACCGCCGCCGGGTCGGTGAACGCGTAGGAGAGCTCCTCGGTGAAGAGGAGGCCGACCGCGTCGCGGCGGCCCGAGCGCAGCCGCCGCGCCGCGGGGTCGGGGCCGGAGTAGCCGAGGTCGCGGGCCGTGGCCAGGATCCGCTCGCGCAGGTCGGGCGCGAGCTGGTCAGGGCGGTTGTAGGCGTTGGAGACGGTGGTGCGGGAGACGCCGAGCGCGTCGGCGATGGTCTGGAGCGTCACCCGGTTCCCCACCCACCCAACATAAAAGGGACAGACCCCTTTATGTTGGGGCAAGGCGATCCGCCGACCGCCGCAGCACCGCGG
>JBOGYU010000452.1:0-3981 GCA_050696935.1 Solirubrobacteraceae bacterium
CCCTCGTCCTCGTCCTCCTCCTCGGCGGTCTCGGCCTCGGCGGTCTCGACCTCCTCGATCACGCTGCGGCGCCCGCGCCGGGCTCGGCGGGGAGCCTCGGCGGGCTCGGGCTCAGGCTCGGCCTCGGCCGGGACGGCCTCCTCGCCCGCCTGGCGGGCGACGATGGCGTCGATCAGCTCCTCCTTGCGCAGGCGGCGGAAGCCGTCCACGCCGAGCTCGTTGGCCAGCAGGTGCAGGTCGGCGAGCGGGCTCTGCTCCAGCTCGGAGCGGTCCAGTACGGCGGACATGAAGGTTCTCCCTACGGTTTGGTTGGTCGGCGTCCGGCCGCGTTGTGCGCAGCAACCGGCAACCCCGTTGCACCCCCAGACTAGCTAAAGGATCTGATCCTTCACGTCGCGCGAAGATAAAGGGGTCAGACCCTTGAGTGCAGGCGACTCAAGGGTCTGACCCCTTTAGGTTCGGAGGGCCGTCCAGACGCGGAGGAAGTCGGCCGTCGCGGCGACGTCGTGGACGCGCACCACGTGCGCGCCCGCGTCCACCCCATGGGCGAGCGCGGCCAGCGTGCCGGCGAGCCGCTCGCGCGGCGGCCGGCCCGTCAGCGCGCCGACGAAGTCCTTGCGCGAGACCGCCAGCAGCAGCGGTCGCCCAAGCGCGTGCAGCGCGTCGAGCCGGCGCAGCAGCGCGACGGTCTGCTCGGGCGTCTTGGCGAAGTCCGGCCCCGGGTCGAGCAGCAGCTGCTCGGGGTCCACCCCCCGGCTGACGGCCAGCGCCATCCGCTCCCGCAGGAACGCGACCACGTCGCCGACCACGTCGTCGTAGAGCGACGCGTCGAGCAGCACGCCCTTCGGCGCCACGCGCGTGTGCATCAGCACCAGGCCGGCCCCCGTCCGCGCGCACAGGTCGGCCATGGCCGGATCGCGCAGGCCCGACACGTCGTTCACCAGCACCGCCCCGACCGCGATCGCCGCCTCCGCGACCGCGACCTTGTGCGTGTCGACCGAGACCACCGCCCCGAGCTCCCCCGCCACGCGCTCCACCAGCGGCACGACCCGCGCGATCTCCTCGTCGACAGACACCGGCGGCGAATCGCCGCGCGCGGTCTCGCCCCCGATGTCGATCAGATCCGCGCCGGCGTCGAGCATGTCGGCGGCGAGCGCCACCTGCGCCTCGAGCGTCGGATGCTCGCCGGAGTCCGAGAACGAGTCCGGCGTGGCGTTGACGATGCCCATCAGCAGCGGCCCCGCACCCAAATCGAGCACGCGGCCGCGCAGCCGCAGGACGGGCGCTCCGCTCACACGCGGAACGTGCGCCTGCGGGTGGTCTTGTTGCCCGCCCGGTCCCGCGAGACGACCGTGACCGTGTAGCGCCCGCCGCGGCGGTAGCAGTGCCGCGCCGACATCCGGCGCGACCGCTTCGACTCATCGCCCCAATCGGTGCGCACGCCGCGGATGCCCGTCCCGCGGCGCCGGTCCCGCGTGCGGATGCTCACGCTCACGCACCGCCCGCTGCGCCGGAACCGCACGCCCAGCCTCGGCTTGCCCGCGTCGATCACCATCCGGCGGCTGCGGCTCGGCGGAGAGACCTGCCCGCGCCGGTCGACGCCGATCACCTGGAGCCGGCGGCTGCCGCGCTTGAGCTTGCGCGGCGCGCGGAGCCGCGTCTTCGCCGTGGTCGCGACCTCGCGCCCGTCGATCAGCACCTTGAAGGTCTGCGGCCCGCCGAAGTCGAGCCCCGGGTTCCAGCGGATCATCGGGCGCGCCGGCCCGTGGCTGCGGGTGCCGGAGAGCACCGGGCGGCTGGGCGGGAGGTCGTGCATCGCGACGGTCAGGTGGCGCGCGCCGGGAGCGCCCTGGAGCATCGCCACGGCCACGTCGGCCACCCGGTTCGAGCTCGCCGCGAGCTCGTTCGGCGCCACCGGCCCGAGGTCGCCGCGCGAGAGCACCACCTCTGGGCCGAACGGGCTCTCGTCGGGCGCCAGGCGGCCGCGCACGACCGCGTCGGAGTCGCCTCCCGCCCGCCACACCACGGCGGCGTCGCTGCGGTCCGAGAAGGCGACGAGCGGGCGCGACACCACGCCGGTCAGGTCCACCCGCGCCGGCGGCTGGAACGCGTCGTCGCGCAGCGACGAGCCGATCACGGTCCCGTCCATCCCCCACGCCACGCCGTGCCCACTGCCCAGCCCGGTCGTCGAGACCCGCGGCTCGATGCTCGTCACGCCCCCGTCGATCGCCTGCGGCGGCTCGAACGTCGAGGCCCGCAGGCGGCGCCCGATGCTGCGCGAGCGACCCCCGATGTCCTGGCGGAAGACCACCCAGGCGTACGAGCGGTCGTACTCGACGTCCACGTCGGGCGAGTCGGCCGAGCCGGCCGCCTGGCCCTCGAAGGTGTCCAGCGTGGCGTCCTGCGGGATGCTCGAGAGGTTCGTACCGTACAGGCGCCGCGCGAAGACGTGCGTGCGCCCGTCGCCGCCCGCCTCGGTCCACACCACCAGCGCGCTGCCGTCGGCCGCGACGGCCACCCGGGGCCCCGAGGCGGTGGCCGCGGGGTTGATGTCGAGCGGCGCCGGGACCGGCTGCCATGCCTGCCCCTCCAGCCGCGCGGCGCGAACGTCGCCTGCGTGCGTCCACACGGCGTAGGCGACGCCGTTCACGCCCATATCGACGGACACGCCGGACGCGCCGCCGCCCGATGAGAGGCCCGCGACCGCGCCGCCGGCCAGCGCCCCGAGGACGTCGCCGTTCTCGATCCACGCGACCGCCACGCGGCCCTCCTCCCCGGCCGCCACGGCCGCCTCGGTGGCGCCGGGGCCGCTGAACGGCGCCGGGGCGCCGAACGCGCCCGCTGCGTAGATCGAGAGCCACGCCCGCGAGCCGGCCCCGTCGCGCTTGATGTACACCAGCCCGCCGGTCTCCTCGCGCCCGAGGTCGACGGCCACGCGCTCGATGTCCGCCGGCCCGTCCAGCGGCTCCGCGACGAACCAGCCGGCGTGGGCGGCGGGCGCCAAGGCGAGGGCGAGGAGGCAGGCCAGGAGCGGGAGGGTGCGTCTCATGCGGTCACGGCGGTGGGTCGGGGGCGGGCGCCTTACGCGGGGTGCAAACCGGGAGGCCCACGAAAGTTCCGGCACCCTACCCGCCCGCCACGACGACCCGGGCCCGCCGCAGGAACGGCGGGGGCGGTCGGCCCGCCACGACGACGCGGCCGTGGGCCGGCGGGACGAACGGCTTGGAGGCCGTCGGCTGCGCACGAACGGTCCTCGGGGCCGTCACCCGGCGACCACGACGCCCTCGGCCGCGGCCTCGGCGGCGAACGCCTCGGCCTCGCGGGCCGCCCGGGCGTCGTCCCAGCCCAGCTCGGCCAGCTCGCGCCGGACGACCCGCTCCTCGAGGCGGAGGAAGAGCTCCTTCGCGCTCGCCTCGTCGAGTCCCTCGCTCGCGGCCGTCGCGTCGAGCTCGGCGCGCAGGGCGAGGATCTCGGCGTCGGCCTCGATCTCGCCGGCGAGGTAGGCGCGCAGGCGGCGGTGGAGCGGATGGTCGAGATGGCGGTCGTCGAGGTCGTGGAGGTAGCGCTCCCCCAGCTCGGGCCGGACGGCGCAGACGGCGAGGAAGTCGCGCTCGAGCCGCTCGCCCGCCTCGAGGAGCTTGCGCCGCGCCTGGCCGAGCGTGGGCCCGCTCGCGGCGTGCACGCGCAGCGGCACGTCGAGCCGGTCGGAGGCGTACTGCGCCGCCTGCTCCTGATCAGGCCCCGCCGGGGCGAGCGCTATCACGGCCTGGGCGCGGTTGAAGGCCTCCTGGCGGTCGGGCGCGCGCTCGATCTCGAGGCGCACGCGGTGGAGGAGGTAGCCGGTCGCCTCGTCGAGGAGCGCGGCGAAGCCGTCGACCGCCTCGGCCGGGTCGACCCCGGCCGGAAGCGGGACGATCCGCACGTCGAAGCCCGCCCGGACGGCCAGCTCCATGCCGCGCAGCGTCGCCGCCTCGCCGGCCG
>JBOGYU010000453.1:0-3957 GCA_050696935.1 Solirubrobacteraceae bacterium
GCGTCCAGCCCGCGCGCCAGCCCGTCGCCCATCGCCGTGGTGCCCGCCACCTCCAGGGCGTCGATCGCCGCGATCACGCGCGCCTTGTCGGTCGTCGGCTCGACGATCTGCTCGGCGGTGGACCCGAACGTGACGAGCCCGAGCCGGAAGTCGCGCGGGAGCTTCTGCGCCAGCGCCCGTGCCGCCGCCTGGGCGGCGGTCAGGCGGTTCGGCGGCACGTCGGTGGCCAGCATCGAGCCCGACGTGTCGGTCACCATCACCACCGTCGCCGACCGCTGCTCGGCGGCGACCGTCCGCTCCGGCCGCGCGAGCGCGAGCAGGAGCGCGGCCAGCGCCAGCAGCGCCAGCGCCGCGGGGACGTGCCGCGCCCAGCCGACCCGTGCGGCGACGCTCGCGAGCACGTCGACGTTCGTGTAGCGGACCGCGAACCGCCGCTGCCGCCGCTGCGCCACCACGTAGGCGAGCACGGCCAGCGGGAGGATCGCCAGCCCCGCCAGCAGGAGCGGCTCGCGGAAGCCCACTATCGAGCGTGCCCCTCCGCGAGCTCGATCCGCGGCGGGTGGACGCGCTCGAGCACGTCGTCGAGCACCCGGTCGGCGTCCACACCGGCGGCCAGCGCCTCGTAGGTGAGCACGATCCGGTGCCGAAGCACGTCGCGCGCGAGGTCGCGCACGTCGATCGGCAGCAGGTAGTCGCGGCCGCGCAGCAGCGCCAGCGCGCGGCCGGCGTGGATCAGGTTGATCGAGCCGCGCGGGCTGGCGCCGAACTCGACCCACCCGCGCTCGTCGGCGTCCCGCGTGGCGGTGGTGAGCGCGACCGCGTACTCCATCACCCGCCGGTCCACGTAGATCGCGGAGGCCGCCCGCTGGTGGTCGGCGAGCAGCGCCGGGGAGAGCACCTCGCGCGCCCGGCCGCCGCCGTCCAGCGACCGCTCGACGACCGCGACCTCGTCGCGCGGGTGCGGGTAGTCGACCACGACCTTGAACATGAAGCGGTCGACCTGTGCCTCGGGCAGCGGGTAGGTGCCCTCGGACTCGATCGGGTTCTGCGTGGCCAGCACGAGGAACGGCGACGGCACCGGATGCGTGTCGTGCCCGATCGTCACCTGGCGCTCCTGCATGACCTCCAGCAGCGCCGACTGCACCTTGGCGGGCGCGCGGTTGATCTCGTCGGCGAGCAGGAAGTTGCAGAAGACCGGGCCGAGCTCGGTGTCGAAGTCCCCCGTGCCCGGCCGGTAGATGCGCGTGCCGACCAGGTCGGCGGGCACGAGGTCGGGCGTGAACTGCAGGCGCTTGAAGGAGCCGCCCAGCACGTCGGCCACCGTCTTGACGGTGAGCGTCTTGGCCAGGCCGGGCACGCCCTCCAGCAGCACGTGCCCGCCGGCCAGGAGCGCCACGAGCACGCGCTCGAGCATCGCCTCCTGGCCGACGATCACGCGCTTGATCTCGAACAGCGCCGTCTCCAGCGCGTCGTGGGCCGCACGTGCCGACAGCGAGTCGTCCTCGTCCCGCTCCAGGGCCCGCAGGCGGGGCTCCTCCGATTTCACGTGGTCACCTTTCTTAAAGGGGACAGTCCCCTTTAGGTTTCGTTAAGGACGGGTGGCCTGGTCGGGCTGCGTCCCCAGCTCAACCGTGAGGGTACGCCGTTCGCCGCCGCGTTCCACGACCACGCGCACCTCCTGGCCCGGACGGGCGGCGTTCACTGCCGCCGAGACGTCGTCGGAGTCGCGCACCGGCGTGCCGTCGATCTCCACGATCCGGTCGCCCTCGCGCAGGCCGCCGCGGTCGGCCGGGCTGTCCGGCACGACGCCGCCGACCTGCGCGCCGCCGCCCTCCGCGTCGCCGCTGGTGATGCCGAGGAAGGCCCGCTCGACCTCCTCGCCGCGCCTCAGGTCCGGCAGCACGCGCTTGATCTCGTCGACCGGCACGGCGAACCCGACGCCCGAGTTGGCGTTGCCGCCGTCCGTGCGGATCTGGGAGTTGACCCCGATCACGCGGCCCTCGGCGTCCAGCAGCGGTCCGCCCGAATTGCCGGGGTTGATCGCCGCGTCGGTCTGGATCGCGCCGGAGATGGAGAAGCCGTTCGGCGCCTGGATCGTGCGGCCCAGCGCGGAGACGATCCCGCTGGTGACGGTGCCCTCGAGCCCGAACGGGCTGCCGATGGCGATCGCCGGGTCGCCGGGGCGCAGGTCCTCGGAGGAGCCGAGCTCGAGCGGCTCGAGCCCGCCTTCCACGTCGGCCGGGTCGACCTTCAGCAGCGCCAGGTCGACAGAGGGGTCGGTGCCGAGCAGCTCGGCGTCGATCGGCTCGCCGTCCTCGCCGAAGCGCACGACGAACTCGTCCGCACCCTGGACGACGTGCTCGTTGGTGACGATGCGGCCCTCGTCGTCGATGACGAAGCCGGAGCCGGAGGCGGCCTGCCCGCCGCCGGGGAAGGGGAGGTCGCCGCGGCCGGAGTTGGCCTGCACGAACACCACGCCCGGCGAGACCTGCGCGTAGATGTCGGAGACGCTGGCGGGCGCGGTGCGGGGCGCCGCGGGGGAGGTCGCGGGCGGCGCTGACTGGGCGCCGGCGTCCCCGTCGTCGAACGTTCCCGCCAGCGCGAGCACGAGAACGACGACGCCGACGGACGCCGCGCCGGCGAAGAAGGTGAGTAGCCGGTTCATGGCGGCCACTACAGCGCCGCCCGGCCAATCTCGCCTAACGGGACCCTGAGGCTTGCCTAAAGCGGCCGGCTTCTTCGGGAACTCTTAGGTTGTCCTGGCGGGTCCCTTACGCGGCGCCAGCACGCTGCCGCGCCATGTTCTCGCTCGCCTACATCTGGGCCGAGGTCCGGCGCCGCCGCGGCCGGACGGTCCTCACCGCTCTGGGGCTCGGCGTCGGCGTCGCGCTCGTCGTCACCGTCACCGCCCTGTCCGACGGGCTCGACCGAGCCCAGGAGGAGGTGCTCGAGCCGCTCACCGGCGTCGGCACCGACCTGTCCGTCACGCGGCCGATCGACCCGGAGGACGGGCCGCGCCGGCTGCGCGAGGAGGCCGGCGGCGCGCGCATCGGCCTGCGCGACCGCGGCGAGCCGGGCGAGCGGTTCGAGGACGACGCGTTCATGGCCACCCAGCTGTCGTTCGAGGCCGGGCAGGTGCAGCGGGTCGCCGCGCTCGACGGCGTCGCCGAGGCCGCCGCGGGCCTCACCGTCAACGCCCTGCACGTCTCCGGGCGCGTGCCGGAGCCGGAGGAGCGCTTCGGCGGCCCGCGCGGCATCGACGTCGAGTCGCGGTCGGTCACGGGCGTGGACACGGGGTCGTCGCTGGGCGCGATCGCGCCCAGCCAGATCGTGGAGGGCGAGTGGTTCTCGGACGACCCGCGGCGCGAGGCGGTGCTCAACACGGCCTACGCGAAGCGCGAGGGCGTCGCGGTCGGCGACAGCATCGACCTCGGCGGCAGGACGTTCGAGGTGGTCGGCCTCGTGCGGACCCCGCTCGGCGGCCAGGCCTCCGACGTCTACACGGAGCTCGGCGTGCTCCAGCGCCTGTCCGACCGCAAGGGCCGCGCCAACGTGATCTACGTGCGCGCGGAGGATGGCGGGGACGTCGCGGGGCTCGCGCGGGAGATCGAGCGGACGATCGACAGCGCCGAGGTCACCACTGCGTCGGAGCTGGCCGAGCGCGTCGGCGGCTCGCTGGTCGACGCGAAGGAGGTCGCGGGCCGGCTCGGCACCGCGCTGACGGTCGTCGCCCTGCTCGCCGCCGTGCTGATCGCGGTGCTGCTGACGCTGTCCTCGGTGGCCAAGCGCGTGCGCGAGCTGGGCACGCTGAAGGCGATCGGCTGGCGGCAGCGGCGGGTAGTCGGGCAGGTCACCGGCGAGGCGCTCGTCCAGGGCGCGCTCGGCGGGGTGGTCGGCGCCGCGCTGGGGATCGGCGCGGCGGCGCTCGTCACCGCGCTCGGGCCGGAGCTCCAGGCC
>JBOGYU010000454.1:0-3917 GCA_050696935.1 Solirubrobacteraceae bacterium
GCGTCGCACCGCCCCGGGTGGCGGAGTCGGCGGCGAATGCCTGAATCAGGGGCATCGCGCCTGCTCGGCGCCGGGCACGTCACGCAATGTCGCGGCGCCGGAGCAGGAATCCGGACAGGGCGGCGACGCCGGCGATGAAGGCGACGAGCACCGCCAGGGCCTGCACGCTGTCCACGAACGGCCCCGCGAAGGAGCCCGGCCCGCTCGACTCGATCGACTCGACCGGGGCCCCGAGCGCCACCGCGATCGAGTATCCGTTCGCGCGCAGGAAGACCTGCGTGAGCGGCTCGAGCACGCTCACGCTGTCGGCGAACGCGCTCAGGAGCCCCTCGATCACGAGCGCGTAGAGGATGCCGACGCCGATCGCGAGCGACGTCCCGCGCGTGACCACGCCCAGGAGCACGCCGAGCAACGCCCAGACCGCCAGGATCAGCCAGCCGGCTGCGATCGCGCGCACGAGCAGCCAGGCGGACGGCCAGCTCACCGGGGCGCCCTCGATCTGCGCGATCACGTAGCTCGCCACCGCGCCCGCGGCGAACAGCGCCAGCACGAACGGGACGAGGACGATGCCGAGCGCCGCCAGCTTGGCGGCGAACACCCCCAGCCTGCCGGGACGCTGGGTGAACAGGGTCTTCAGCGTGTCCCAGCCGTACTCGCTGCCGAGCGCGAACACCCCGAGCATCAGCGCGAAGACCCCGCCGAAGAACGGGAACCCGGCGATCAGGGTTCCGGCGAGCGACTCGGGCAGGAACTGCTCGACGCCGCCCGGCGTGTCCTCGGGATCGAGCGCATACGGGACGACATAGGCGAAGAAGATGCCGAGGAACGTCCAGATCCCGAGCAGGATCCACGTCGCGGCCCGCTTTCGCAGCACCAGCAGCTCGGCTGTCACGTTCCGTGTCATCGCCGCTCCTCTCCGTTCGCGGTGAGCTCGAGGAAGACGTCCTCGAGCGAGGCCTTCTGGGCGTACAGCTCCGAGACCGAGATGCCGGCTTCCACGAGCACGCGGTTGATCGCCGGCGCCCGAGCGGTGTCGACGGCCACCTCCAGCAGCCCGTCGACGCTCGCGACGTCGTCGACGTCCGGGAGCGCGCCGACCAGGCGGGCCGCCTCCGCGAGCGGCTCGGCGCGCACCCGCAGGCCGGCTCGGCCGCGCAGCTCCTCGACGGTTCCCTCGGCGACGAGCGAGCCGTCGCGGATGACCCCGACGCGGTCGCTCACCTGCTCGATCTCTCCCATCAGGTGACTCGAGAGCACGACCGTGCGCCCGCCCTGGCCGAGCGAGCGGATGAACTCCCGCATCTCGGCCATGCCGGCCGGATCGAGACCGTTGGTCGGCTCGTCGAGGATCAGGACCTCCGGATCCTTGAGCAGTGCGGCCGCGACGCCGAGGCGTTGCTTCATCCCGAGCGAGTAGGTCGCGGACCGATCGCCCCCGCGCGCGCTCAACCCGGCCTCGCCGAGCACCGCCTCGACGCGACCCTCCGCGACCCCGGCATGGCGGGCGAGCACGCGCAGGTTGTCGCGCCCCGACAGGTACGGATAGAAGGCCGGAGTCTCGACCATCGCGCCGATGCGCGCCAGCCCGTGCGGCGAGCCGGGCGGAGCGCCGAGCACCGCCGCCTGGCCCGACGTCGGTCGCACGAGGCCCAGCAGCATCCGCAGCGTGGTCGTCTTGCCGGCGCCGTTCGGGCCAAGGAAGCCGTACACCTCGCCGCGGCGCACGCGCAGCTGGAGGTCGTCGACGGCGACGATCGCGTCGCCGTAGCGCTTGGTGAGCCCCCGCGTCTCGATCACGAAACCGTCGTCAATCGTCATGCCGGCGACGGTACGTGCGGGAGCGCCCGGCGAAATCGCCCCGCGGGAGGCTTTCCGCGTCCCCCCTGGGAGGGACGCGGGATCCACCCTCCGGGCGAGTCCGGCGCACCGGGCGAGCGCTACGCTCGCCGGCGAACGTGGCAACGCACCAGGCAGCAGAGCCGGCGCCGAGGCGCATCGACCTGAGGGTCGACGCGGCGATCGCCGTCGTGGTGTTCGCGTTGTCGCTCGGGCTGCTCGCGGCCGGTGACACGGACCTCGGCGAGCACGCCGGCGACGTCGACGCGCTCGGGGTCGTGCTCACCGCGCTCGCGTCGCTGCCGCTGGTCGCGCGCCGCATCGCACCGCTCCACGTGTTCGTCCTGACGGGCCTGGCCAGCGCTGCGTTGCACGGGCTGGCGGCGCCCGCGGGGCCGCCGATCGGGCCGACGGTCGCCCTCTTCTGGGTGGCGGCCGCCGGCGGCGAGTCACGCGCCGGTCCGCGGGTGGTGCTCGCGGTCGTCGTGACCGTGTTCGTCGCACACCTGACGGCGACCGGGCTGGCGGAGGGCGCCTTTCCCGGCACGGAGAGCCTGCTCGGCGCGCTCGTCTGGTCCGCCGCGTGGCTCGCCGGCGACCGGACGCGCCTGCGGCAGGAGCGGATGGCCGAGCTCGAGGAGCGCGCATTGCGGGCAGAGCGCGAGGCCGAGCGCGAGCGCCGCCTGGCGGCCGCCGAGGAGCGCATGCGCATCGCCCGCGACCTCCACGATTCCGCGGGCCATGCGATCAACGTGATCCTGGTCCACGCCGGACTCGGGCGCCTCCGCACCGAGCGGGACCCCGCGGGTGCGCGCGAGGCGTTCGAGACGATCGAGGACGTCGCGCGCGAGACCGTCGGCGAGATCGACCAGCTGGTGCGGGTCCTGCGCGAGGACCGGGACGGCCGCGACGGCGTGGAGCCGCCGCCCGGCGTCGCCGCGCTCGACGGCCTGGTCGAGCGCCACCGGGCCGCAGGCCTCGACGTGACGACCACGGTCCGCGGCGAGCGCCGTCCGCTCCCCCCGAGCGTCGACCGGGGCGCCTACCGCATCGTCCAGGAGGCGCTCACGAACGCGGCACGTCACGGAGAGGGCAGCGCACGGGTGCGCGTCGACTTCGGCCATGACGCGCTCGAGGTGACCGTGGCGAACCCACTGCGCCGCGGCCGGGCCGCCCACGGTGTCGACGGGCACGGAGTCGTCGGCATGCGCGAGCGCGCGGCGCTGCTCGGCGGCAGCCTGCAGGCGGGTGCGCGCAACGGGCACTTCGAGGTCCACGCGCGCCTGCCGCTCGTCAGCCACCCGGCATGAACGAGTCGCCGGTCCGGGTGTTGATCGCCGACGATGACGAGCTCATGCGCGCCGGCCTGCGCGGCGTGCTGTCCGACGACGACACGATCGAGGTCGTCGGGCAGGCCCGCGACGGACGCGACGCCGTCTACCGGACCCGGCTGCTGAAACCGGACATCGTCCTCATGGACGTCCGGATGCCCGACGTCGACGGCATCACCGCCACACGCCAGGTGCTGGCGGACGTGCCCGAGGTGAGAGTCGTGATCCTCACCACGTTCGAGCAGGACGACTACATCTTCGGCGCCCTCAGCGCCGGCGCCTCGGGGTTCCTCCTCAAGCGCACCAGCCCGGAGGACCTGATCGCCGCCATCCACACCGTCGCCGCCGGTGACTCGCTCCTCTCGCCCTCGGTCACCAGCCGCGTGATCGAGCGCATGGCGCGGCACCCGGCACCCGACGCGTCCCGCGACGAGCGCCTCGACGAGCTCACCCCGCGCGAGTGCCAGGTGCTCGAGCTCGTCGCCGGCGGGCTCTCGAACCGCGAGATCGCCGGGAGCCTCGTGATCGAGGAGTCGACGGTCAAGACCCACGTCAAGCGGATCCTCGTCAAGCTCGGCGTCCGCGACCGCGTCCAGGCGGTGATCTTCGCCTATGAGAGCGGCCTGTCCGCGCCGGGCTCCCGCCCGCAGGCCTGAGCCCACCTTCGATCAGCGCGCGCAGGGACGCGGGGGCGGTGATCGCGCCGGTGGCGGCGGCGATCCGGCCGAGGGCGGCGCGCTGGGCGGCGAG
>JBOGYU010000455.1:0-3906 GCA_050696935.1 Solirubrobacteraceae bacterium
GCGTGGCCGCGTAACGGCCGCGTCGCCGGCGCCTTCGCGAAGCCCCCGCGCTACCGTCCCCAGGACAGCTCTGCGACCGCGAATGCGGGCTCGCCGCCGAGCAGCGCCGCGAGCGCGCGCCGCTGGCGATCCGTCATCGACCCGACGGTCTTGGTCTCCGACATGGGGATCGTCGCGAGGAACCTGCGGCAGCGGGTCCGCCCCCAGCGATGCTGGCTCATCAGCAGGTCGCTGATCGTCATGCTCTCGGCCTCCCAGGGGCAGGAGAGGACCACGTCCGCCACCGACGTCTCACCCTCCGCCACCTGCCGCTTGAGCTCGGCGCGAGCCAGCCGAACCCGGTTCGCCTGCGCGAGCGCCCGCATGTGTTGCGCGGCAGGAGCCATCGCAGTTGCGTCCATGAAACCTCCCCGCATGGCGGCGCACACCCTCATGGCGTGTCGCCTCTCGTATTGACAGCTACCGGCCGGTGATCCGCGCGCGAACGGGCAGGGCCCGGCGTCCGGCCGCGCCGGAACGCCCCCCAAGCCCCTCGTCTTCGATCCCTCTCCCGTCCGAAACGCCGAGCGCCCGGGCCGAGGCCGCAGGCTAGACATCGAGCGGGTGACTGGTCAACGGCCGACCAGCCGGAAATTCGCAAGAAGCGGGTGATTTCTCAGGGCGGATCCCTTGTGCGGGAATGGACAAGTCGAGAGCCCGCAAACCGCGCTCCAGAGCGGAATTTGTGCTACGTGCGAGAGGGGCTCGGAAGAGGTCCGTGCGCGGACTCGAAGGCGGCCTTGACGGTGGCGAAGGCATGCAGCGCGCGGTCGAGCGTCGGCCGGTCGTGGGTGGCCATCACGCTCGTGCGAAGCAGCGCGCCGGCCGGCGGGACGGCCGGGTGCAGCGCGACGTTCACGTACACGCCGGCGTCGTACAGCGCCCGCCACAGGAGCACCGCCTTCCAGTCGTCGCCCACCACGACCGGGACGATCGGGGTGATCACGGCCGACCCGTCGTTGACCACCTCGAAGCCGAGGTCGCGCAGGGCGCCGGAGAGGTAGCGCGCGTTGTCGAGCACCCGCGCGAACAGCTCCGGGCCCTCGTCGGACCGGACGACCCGCAGCGCGGCGAGCGCCGCCCCGACCGCCGCGGGCACCGCCGCCGCGGTGAACAGGAAGGCGCGCGAGGAGATCCGCAGGAAGTCGATCACCTCGTGCGGGCCGGCGATGAACCCGCCGCAGCTGGCGAGCGACTTCGAGAAGGTGCCCATCCGCAGGTCGACGTCGCGCTCCACGCCGTGCAGCTCGCTCGCCCCCGCGCCGCGCGCGCCGAGCACGCCGGCCCCGTGCGCCTCGTCGACCATCAGCCGCGCCCCGTGCGCCCGGCACAGCGCGACCACGTGCGGGAGGTCGGCGACGTCGCCCTCCATCGAGAACACGCCGTCGACCACCACGAGCACGCCGCCCCCGTCCTCCTCCGCCCGCTGCAGCATCTTCTCGAGCTTGTCGAGCCGCCCGTGGCGGAACGGGCGCAGCTTGGCCCGGGAGAGCAGGCAGCCGTCGAGGATCGAGGCGTGGTCGGCCGAGTCGGCGATCACCGTGTCACCCGGCCCCAGCAGCGTGCCGAGCGTCCCCACGTTGGCCTGGTGGCCCGTGGTGAACACGATCGCCTCCTCGGTGCCCATCCACTCCGCCAGCTCGCGCTCGAGCTGCAGGTGCAGCTCGATCGTCCCGTTCAGCAGGCGCGAGCCGGTGAGCCCCGGCCCGTAGCGCTCGAGCGCCTCGCGCGCGCCCGCGACGACCCGCGGATCGCCGGTCAGCCCCAGGTAGTTGTTGGAGCCCAGCATCACGCGCTCGGCGCCCTCCATCTCCACCACCGGCGCGGCCGGCGACTCCAGCCGGCGGAAGTACGGGAGCAGGTCGGCCTCGCGCGCGGCGCGCAGCTGCTCGGCGCGCTCGTGCCCGCGGACCTTCGCGAAGACGTCGATGGCGGTCGGCATATAGGGTGCGCTCTCGTGTCGCTTGACGTGCGTCCCGTCGCGGGGCGGCGGGACCTGCGGGAGTTCGTCGAGCTCCCGTTCCGGCTGCACTCTACTTCGCCCGTCTGGGTCCCCCCGCTGCGCCTGGAGCGCCGGCTCTTCCTGTCCCGCCGCTTCAACGCGTTCTTCACGCACGGCGACGCGCAGCTGTTCCTGGCCCGCCGCGGGCACCGCGTCGTGGGCCGGATCAGCGCCCACTACGACCGCGCGTTCAACGAGTTCCACTCCAACCGCTGGGGCATGTTCGGCTTCCTGGAGGTCGAGGACGACCCCGAGGTGCTGCCCGCCCTGCTGCGCGCCGCCGAGGACTGGCTGCGCGGCCACGGGCGCGACCGCATGGTCGGCCCGATGGACTTCACGATGAACGACGAGTCGGGCGTCATGGTCGAGGGCTTCGAGCGCGAGCCGCTGGTCAAGCAGCCCTGGCACCCGCCCTACTACGGCGCCCGCTGCGAGGAGGCTGGGCTCGCCAAGGCCGTCGACCTGCTGATGTGGGAGCTGCACATCTCCGACCGCTCGAAGATCGTGCCGGCGATCTTCAGGCTCGCCGAGGAGCTCGAGCCGCGCCACGGCATCCGCGTGCGCAAGATGACCCGGCGCGGGCTGCGGCGCGACATGGACCGCTTCGCCGAGGTCTACAACTCGGCGTGGAGCGAGAACTGGGGGTTCGCTCCCTACTCGAAGGCCGACCTCGACCACTACACGCAGGAGCTGCAGCTGGTGTTCGACCCGCACTGGTTCATGGTCGCCGAGACCGCGGAGGGCGAGACCGTCGCGGTCGCCGTCACGGTGCCGGACATCAACCAGGTGCTGCGGCGGATGAACGGGCGGCTGCTCCCGCTCGGCTGGTGGCACTTCCTGCGCCGGCGCCGGATCATGGACCGCGTGCGGGTCGGCTTCCTCGGCGTCAAGCCGGAGTTCCAGCACACGGGCGTGGCCGCCGCCATGTACGTGGAGCACTTCGACATGGCGACCGCCACCCCGCAGAAGTGGGGCGAGATGGGCTGGATCCTGGAGACGAACCGGAACATGAACCGCGCGATGGAGGCCATGGGCGGCCGGATCGTGCGCCGGTACCGGGTCTACGAGCTTCCAATCGGGAAGGCCTGACAGGTACCGTTCAGGGCATGCAGCGCTCGGACCACCTGAAGGCCTCGCCGCCGATGTTCCGGTCGAGGCTCCTGGATCGCTTCACCCGCGTGCACCCGGTCGTCCCCGTGGTGATCTACGCGCCGGTCGTCGTCGTCATGCTCGTGCTCGCCGTCTCGGGCGACGGCTGGTGGGACACGGCGGGCCTGCTGCTCGTCGGCTACGCACTGTGGACGCTGTTCGAGTACTGGCTGCACCGGATCGTGTTCCACTTCGAGCCCGAGGACGGGATCGGCGCCAAGCTGCACTGGATGATCCACGGCGTGCACCACGACCACCCGAACGACCCGCTGCGGCTCGTGATGCCGCCCGCGGCGAGCATCCCGCTCGCGATCGTCGTCGTGGGCGCGATGTTCCTGATCTTCGGGTCGGTCCACGCCCCGCCCGTGGCGGCCGGGTTCCTGATCGGCTACCTCGTGTACGACGAGATCCACTACGCGCTGCACCATCACACGCCCAAGTCGCGGCTCGGCAAGCGGCTGCGCGAGCTGCACATGCGCCACCACTTCCAGGACGACGAGAAGGGCTTCGGGATCAGCGCGCCCTACTGGGACGTGGTGTTCCGCACGTACTCACAGCGGCGCGGCGAGACGGGCTGACGTCCGCCGGGGCGTTCATGCTGTCGGGTTCGTGAGCGAGAACGAGGAAGACGTCGAGGTCGTCGACGGCCTGCCGGTCGTCGCCGAGCCGCGCGCCGTGGAGCCGGCCCGCGCGGCCGTGCCCGCCCGCCACGCCGC
>JBOGYU010000456.1:0-3899 GCA_050696935.1 Solirubrobacteraceae bacterium
GGTGCGCACGGTGGCGTGGGGCGGCGTGGCGGCGATCTTCGCCGGCTCGCTGCTGGCGCCGTTCGATCTCGCCGGCGCGGCGGCCCTCGCCCTGCTCCTCGCGGTGGCCGCCGCGGCGCTGCTCTCCCGGCGGCTCGCCGCCCCCGAGCGCTTCCTGTGGCTGCTCGTCTCCGGCGGGCTCGTGTGCGTGCTCCTGCCGGAGCTGGTCTACGTGCGCGACTCGTTCGACGGCGGCGAGCTGTTTCGCATGAACACGGTCTTCAAGATGGGCTACCAGGCGTGGCTGCTGCTGGCGATCGCCGCCGCCTGCGCGCTGCCGTGGGCGAGCGCGTGGCTGCCGCGGCGGGCCTGGACGGTGTGGGCCCCGGTCGCAGCCGTGCTCCTGCTGCTCGGCGCCGTGTACCCCTACGCGGGCACCTGGGCGCGCAAGGACGGCTTCTCCCGCGCGCCGACGCTCGACGGCCTCGCCTGGCTGCGGGAGCGCGCCCCCGGCGATCCCGCCGCGATCTCGTGGCTGCGCGCCAACACCCCGGGCGGCGCGGTCGTGCTCGAGGCGGTCGGCGAGGACTACTCGGCCTTCGGCCACGCCCGCATCTCCACCTTCACCGGCCGCGCGACGGTGCTCGGATGGTCCGGCCACGAGATCCAGTGGGACCACGACCCCGGCGACCGCGAGTCTCACGTCCGCACCCTCTACACGACGCCCGACCCGGACACCGCCCGCGCGCTGATCGCCCGCTACGCGGTCGCCTATGTCGTCGTCGGCCCGATCGAGCGCACCACCTACGGCGACGCGGGAACGGCCAAGTGGGACACGCTCGGCGAGCGCGTCTTCCAGCGCGAGGGCACCGTCGTCTGGCGGCTCACTCCGCGGGCATGATCACCCACAGGGCCAGGTAGGCCAGCACCTGCGGGCCGGGCAGCACGCACGAGACGACGAACAGCACCCGTACGACCGTGCTCGAGACGCCGAAGCGGCGGGCGAGGCCGGCGCAGACGCCGGCGACGACGCGGCCGCGGCGGGGGCGGGAGAGGGCGGCCATGGAGCCAGTCTATGGCTCGGGCTGATCCGGCCCACGCCTCGGCGATCATGTCCCGAAGTCTTGCGTCATTAGGTACAAAGTTGAGGGTTAGCTGTCCGGTGTCGGGCCTAGTCTCCTCGGAACATGCTGTTCTTCGTCGACGAGACGTGGCAGGACGTCGGGGGCTGTGGCGTTGGCGCACTTGGTGCCGTCGCCATCCCGCAGAAGCGCTACACCGCTTCTGCCGCGACGTCTACAGGCTCAAGGTGAATGTCCTCGGCGCGACCGAGTTCACGGACTCGGAGATCAAGGGCCAGCGATGCTTCACGAAGGCGGCTTTCAAACGGCAGGCACTGCGCGGTGATTCGTACTGGCTCGAGGCGGCGGATCAGCTCTTCGTCGCGCTCAGGCGACATGGTGCTCATGTCTTCGTGATCTGGACGAACAACCCCGCGCTCCTCACGCTGCGGAACCCGAACAGCACCTCGCTGGCGAAGCCCTACAAGCAGCTTCTCTTCGATATGAGGGCGTTCATGCGCCATGAGGCACCGGATCGGCTCGGGTCGATCAACTTCGATGAGCGTGCTCACCGTGAGGATGAGGCAACCGCCCGTGCGATCTCGAACTTCCTCATCCGCACCGGCGGCAGCCGTGCGAACCGCTGGGATCGGCATTTCCTGACGGTGCCAAGCTTCACGGCCAGCGCAATCAGCCCAGGGCTACAGGCAGCGGACGTGGTGTCGTACCTGGGCGCTCACCGGAGCGACGCTACGGCGCGCCCTGAGCTCTGGCCCTATGTCGAGAAGCTGATGGACCTCAGGTACGAGTACCGCCGGGGTAGAACGCGCCGGGTGCGCTGCGTCCGCGAGCTCGTCTGAGACAGCCGAAGGGGATCCGGCGGGCTGAGCCCTGAACGTCGTTGGAAGCGACGCACCGAATCCCCTTGCTGACACGGGCCGTAGCACGCCAGCAGGCGGGCTGTCGAGTCAAGGCATTCATCGGAGCGAAGCCCGATCCGCTTGAATTGCGGGCGCCCCGACGGCTCACTCCAGCACCAGCGCCGCCAGTGAATCGGCCGTGATGGTCGGCTTCGGGTCGGCGCCGTCGGCCTCCTCCCGCGTCGTCCCGCCGCTGAGCACGAGCGCGGAGTCCATCCCCGCCCGGCGGGCGCCCGCCACGTCGACGTCGAGCAGGTCGCCGACCGCGAGCACCCGGCCCGGGCCGAGCCGGTCGCGCGCCGCCTCGTACATCGCGGGCTCGGGCTTGCCGACGATCAGCGAGGCGCGCCGCCCGGTGGCGGCCTCGATCGCCGCGAGCACCGCGCCGGTGCCGGGCCACGGGCCGTCGGGCATCGGGAACGTCGCGTCGCGGGTGGCGCCGATCAGCTCCGCGCCGCGGAGCACCGCCTGCGCGGCGGTCCGCAGCTCGGAGAAGTCGAACCCCTCGTGGCCGCCGACCACGACGATGTCGGCGCGGGTCGCGAACGGCGTGCGGTTGAGGATCCGCAGGCCGGCTTCGGCGACGTGGTCCACCAGCGCCTGCGAGCCGACCACGAACGCGGAGCCGTGCCGGCGGCCCGCGAGCTGGAACTGGAGCGCGGCACCGACCGTCACCACCTCCGCCAGCGACGCCTTGAAGCCCAGCCGCCACAGCTTGCGGACGAAGTCCTCGGGGCTGTGGCGGACGTCGTTGGTGAGGAACAGCAGCGAGGCGCCCGCCTCGCGCAGCGCGGCGACCGCTTCCGCCGCGCCCTCGCACGCCTCGTCGCCCACCCACAGGCATCCGTCGAGGTCGAGCAGGACGTGGTCGTACTTGCGGATGCGGGGAGAGACGCGCACGCTGCGTGTCTATCATCGCCGCCCATGGTCCGGCTCGGCGTCCTGCTGCTCTCGCTTGCCCTGCTGCTCGCGGGCTGCGGCGAGGACGACGACGAGACCGCCGCGACGCCGACTCCCGGGGCGGCGGCGTCCGAGACGGGCTGCGAGGAGGTCGAGGCGCCGGAGCCCAAGGGCGAGGGCGACCTGCCCCGGCCGCGGGAGCAGCTCGAGCGCGGCACGACGTACGTGGCCACCGTCGCCACGAGCTGCGGCGACTTCGAGATCACGCTCGACCCGCGCGACGCCCCGCGCACCGGCGGCTCGTTCAAGTCGCTCGCCGACGAGGGCTTCTACGACGGCATCACGTTCCACCGGATCGCCGCGGGCTTCGTGGTCCAGGGCGGCGACCCGCAGGGCAACGGGCAGGGCGGGCCCGGCTACTCGATCGTCGAGGCCCCGCCGGAGGACCTCGTCTACGAGAACGGCGTCGTGGCGATGGCCAAGACGGCGATCGAGGAGCCCGGCACCTCCGGCAGCCAGTTCTTCGTCGTGACCGCCGAGGACGCCCAGCTGCCGCCGGAGTACGCGCTGCTCGGACGGGTCACGGCCGGGATGGAGGTCGTCGACCGGATCGCCGCCGTGGAGACCGACCCGGCGACCGAGATGCCGGTCTCGCCGGTCGTGATCGAGTCGGTCTCGGTGGAGGAGCGGTAGGGCGCGCCGGGCCGCACGAACTGCGGTAGACCACAGGGGAGTTTCGTGCAGACGACGGCATGTCAGTCCGCCCGTTGCACGTTCGTCCCCCAGACGGGGACCAACGTGCAAAACGGCGACCCGGCCCATCGCGATTTGCACGAAACGCCCCGTCCCTCCCTCATTCATTGCCGCAGTTGACGTTCGCCGGCGCCCGCGATCGCGCCCTCGAGCTCGAGCAGCGCCCGCTTTCGCTCCGGCCCGCCGCCGTAGGTGCCGATCCCGCCGCCGCCGGGCAGGACGCGGTGGCAGGGGACGACGATCGGGATGGGGTTGCGGGCGACGGCGGTGCCGACCGCCCGTGCGG
>JBOGYU010000457.1:0-3896 GCA_050696935.1 Solirubrobacteraceae bacterium
CCGCCGCCCAGGCCGCGTGCGAGCGCTCGGCCGGGCTGCGCGGGCTGCTGGCGGAGATCGCGCGCGAGCACGGCATCAACCGCGCGCTGATGCGCCAGGAGCTGGCGTTCCTGTCGCACCTCACCCGGCTCGTCGGGCAGGAGCCCGAGCCCGGCTACGCCCGGCCCGACGGCGGCGCTCCCGCTCCCGGCGCCCCGCCCATCCACCGCGCCCTCGACCTGCAGGCGTAGCCGATGCCGATCTCCTCCTTCTACGGGCTCCAGACGTCGCTGCGCGGGCTGCTCGCCCAGCAGCGGCTGCTGGACACGACCGGCCACAACATCGCCAACGCCTCCACCGCGGGCTACTCGCGCCAGGAGGCGACGCTCGTCGCCTCGCCGGCGCTGCAGATCCCGGCCGGCGGGATCGCCGGCGGCGCCGGCGCCCATCTCGGCTCGGGCGTCGACGTGCAGACCTTCCGCCGCATCCGCGACCAGTTCGCCGACCTGCAGTTCCGTGCCCAGAACACCAACCTCGGCGACTGGGCGGCGCGCGCGAAGACGCTCGACCAGGCCGAGCTGGCGCTCGCCGAGCCGGGCGAGAACGGCATCAACGAGCAGCTCGCGCAGTTCTGGGACGCCTGGGCGGACGTGGCCAACGCGCCGCAGGACCCGGCGGCCAAGCAGGCGCTCGTCGAGCAGTCCGCCGCCCTCGCCGACGCGTTCGGGATCGTGCGCGGGCAGATCGACCTCGCGCGGACGCAGGCGTACGCGGAGTACGCGGACCTTGCGCGCCCCGCCGGCGGCGAGATCGCCCAGATCGCCCAGGAGGTCGCCGAGCTCAACGACACCATCCGCCGCTTCATCACCGCGGGGGACGTGCCGAACGACCTGATGGACCGGCGCGACATGCTGCTCGACCAGCTGTCCGGCTTCGGCCAGGTGTCGGTGGAGGCGCTCGCCGACGGCACGCTGAACGTCAGCTTCGTCGACACCGCGGCGGCGGGCACGACCTATCCGATCGTCGCCGGCGTCACGCCGGCGTGGGCCGGCCCGCCGGCCGCCGACGCCTGGTCTCCCAGCGGCCGCCTCGGCGGCCTGCTCGAGGTCTCCAAGCCCGGCGGCACGCTCGACGGCTACCTCACCGCGCTCGACGGCGTCGCGACGTCGCTGCACGACGTGGTCAACGCCGCCTACGGCGCCGCGTTCTTCGAGATCGGCCCCGGCCCGGCGGCCGGCAGCCTTCGCGTGGCGGCGGCCCTGGAGGCCGACCCGCGGCTGGTCGACGCCGGCACCGGCGGCCCCGGCTCCAACGACGTCGCGCTCGCGGTGTCCCAGCTGCGCGACCACGCCTCGGTCGACCAGGCCTACCGCGCGTTCGTGGCCCAGGTGGGCTCCGAGGTGCGCGAGGCGGTGCGCCAGGCGGGCAACGCCCAGGTGCTCACCAACGCGGTCGAGAACCGCCGCCAGAGCGTGTCCGGCGTCTCGCTGGACGAGGAGATGTCCAACCTCGTGCGCTTCCAGCGTGCCTACCAGGCCTCCTCGCGCGCCATGAGCACGATGGACGAGATGCTCGACGTGCTGATCAACCGGACGGGACGCGTGGGGCTGTGAGCATGCGCATCACCACCTCGATGGTCCAGCGCAACGTGCTCGCGGACCTCAACTCGATCACCGAGCGGCTCACGCGCACGCAGCTCAAGTCGGCCTCGGGCAAGGAGATCGATCGCCCGTCGGACGACCCGTTCGACGCATCGCGGGCGATGGCGCTGCGCCAGAGCCTCGAGGGCACGCGCCAGCACCAGCGCAACGTCCAGGACGCGATGGGCTGGCAGGACGCGACCGAGCAGGCGCTCGCGCGCATCAGCGACGCGGGCCAGCGCGCCCGCGACCTGCTGGTGCTGGCCGGCACGGACACCGCCGACCAGACGTCGCGCGATGCGGTCGTCGCCGAGCTCGAGCAGCTGATCGAGAGCGTCAAGCAGAGCGCGAGCTCCACGTACCGCGGCAGCTTCCTGTTCGCCGGCGCCGAGACCTCGACCGCCCCGTACACAACGGCGGACGACGACTACCACGGCGACGACGCCGGGTTCGACCCGGCCGTGCCGGGGATCGTCCGCGAGATCGGGCCGGGCGTGACCATGACGATCAACATCGTCGGCCACCAGGTGCTCGGCCGCGGGCAGGCCGCCGGCGACGACGGGCTGCTCGACCTCATGCGCGACGCGGTCGACCACCTGCGGGCCGGCGACGGCGCGTCCCTGCGCGGGACCGACCTGGTGCGGCTCGACGCCAACCTCGACTCCCTGCTCGGGCTGCGGGCCGCCAACGGCGCCCGCACGAACCGGCTGGAGGCCGCGCTGAGCCGCCTCCAGGAGGTCGAGGAGTCCACGGTCCGCCAGCTCTCGGAGACCGAGGACGCCGACATCGCCAAGACCCTGATCGAGCTCAACTCCCAGACCGCGGCCTACCAGGCCGCCCTGCGCGCCGGCGCAAGCATCGTCCAGTCGTCCCTCATGGATTTTCTCCGATGAGTAATCAAGGCGCTCGCACGAGCTTGCGAGTGCGAGTAAGCCGCACAAGGAGTTCCCAATGTCAACGTTGACCATCGAGAGCTCGCGCTTCGGCACGCTCGAGATCGAGGCGAGCCGCGTCATCGAGTTCCCCGTCGGCCTGATCGGCCTCGGCGGCCGCCGCTGGGCGATCGTCGGGGACGAGGGGCCGTTCCAGTGGCTGCACTCCGTGGACGACGGCTCGCTCGCCCTCCCGGTCGCCAACCCGTGGCACTTCTTCGCCGGCTACGAGGTCGAGCTGTCCGACGAGGACACCGCCCGCGTGGGCGGGGACGAGCACGCCGTCTGGGTCACCGTGCGTGCCGGCGGCGAGCTGGCGGACTTCAGCGCGAACCTGCGCGCGCCGATCATCGTCTCGGGTGGCCGCGGCCATCAGGTCATCAACCAGGCGCCGGACGCGCCCGTGCGCGCGCCGCTGTTCGCGGCACCCGCAGAGGCGGCGGCCGCGTAGCGCGGCCGTCGCACCGAAGCTTTCCAGGGAGGAATCTTCAGTGCTCATCATCACCCGAAAGCAAGGCGAGAAGATCATGCTGGGCGACGAGATCGTCGTCCACGTGATGGAGATCGTGGGCAACTCCGTCCGCGTCGGCATCCAGGCCCCGCGGTCGATCCCGGTCTACCGCGAGGAGATCTGGAACGCGGTCCGCGACGAGAACCGCGCTGCCGCCGACGCGGCGCCCGACGCCCTGCCGCCCCGCCCCCGCCGCGACACCTGACCCCAACCCTCCCTAAAGGGTCAGACCCTCTATGGAGGGTTTGACCCCCGGTCGGCAGGGTTCAACCCTCAAGCAGGGGTCTGACCCCTTTCGGAGGGTTCAACCCTCGAGTAGGGGTCTGACCCCTTTCGGAGGGTTCGTGGGCCGCGTGCGGGCGGGTACGGTATTGGCATGGCCCCCACTCCCTTCCGCCGGCGCGGCAAGATGGCGAAGGCCGCGCGCACGGCACGCAACCTCGCGCTCGCCGACGCCGCCCTCGCGATCGCCCGTGACCGCGTGGGCGGCTCGCGCAGCCACCGTCCCAGCGGCCGGGCGCTGATGCTCGGCGGCGCCGCCGTCGCCGTGGCCGCCGGAGTCCTGTGGAAGCGCGAAAAGGTGACGGGGATGATCCCGTCCCGCACCGGCACGTACGAGCCGCCGCCCCCGCCCCCGCCCCCGCCGGGCCCCTCGAACTACGACGCCCCCGGACCGATCGCCAACACCGCCACGCCGGTGCCGGCGCCCGAGCCCCAGCAGCCCCCCGCGATCGACGAGTCGGCCGAGGAAGCGGCCGCCGCCGCGGAGGCCGCCAACATCGGCGGTCCGGTGAGCGACTACGCCGGCCCCGCGGACCTCGCAGCCACCGACGC
>JBOGYU010000458.1:0-3881 GCA_050696935.1 Solirubrobacteraceae bacterium
CCGCCGAGCAGCACGCGCGGGCGCCGCGCGGCGGCCGCGGCGACGCGCATCGCCGGCGTAGCGGTGGTCAGCGACCCGCGGGCGGTGCTCTCCCCGAGCGGCCCCGCGGCGTCCATCACCGCGCGCGCCGCCGCGATCATGTCCCCGCAGCTGCCGAACCGCCGGTCGGGCGACTTGTCGAGCGCCTTGGCGATCACCGCGTCGAGCCCCTCCGGGAGGTCGGGCCGCAGCGAGGAGAGCCGGGTGGGCTCCTCCGACAGGTGCGCGTAGATCACGGCCACATCGGTCTCGCGCTGGAACGGGACCTGCCCGGTCAGGCAGTGGTAGAGCAGGCAGCCGAGCGAGTAGACGTCTGAACGGGCGCTGACCTGCGTGCCCTCGATCTGCTCGGGCGCGACGTAGTGGATCGTCCCCACCACGTCGCCCGCGCGGGTGAGCTGGGTGCGGGTGCCCTCCAGGCGCTTGGTGAGCCCGAAGTCGGTCAGGAACGCGGTGCGGCCCTCGATCAGCACGTTGGCGGGCTTGACGTCGCGGTGTATGAGGCCCATCGCGTGCGCGGCGTCGAGCGCGGCGGCCACCTGGCGGCAGACGTCCACGGCGCGGTAGGGGCGCAGCCGGCCGTCGGCGCGCAGCATCGCCGAGAGGTCGTCGCCCTCGATGTACTGCATCGCGAGGTACAGCAGCCCTTCGACCTCGCCGGCGTCGTAGACCGTGACGATGTTCGGGTGCTGGAGCGCCGCGGCGATCCGCGCCTCGCGCGTGAATCGCTCCCGGAAGCCCTCGGACTCGGCGAGGTCGGGCGCGATGATCTTGATCGCGGCCCGGCGGCGGAGGTTCAGGTGCTCGGCGCGATAGACCACGCCCATCCCGCCGCGGCCGATCCGCTCCTCCATCCGGTAGCCCGCGATCACCGTGCCGATCCGCGGGTCGCCCCTCGTGTCCGCCATGATGCCCTCCAGTATGGACGCCCTCGCTGGGATGAGGCTCCTGCTGGCCGGCGACGATGCCGCCGCGGTGAGCGAGCTGGGCGCGGCGCTCGCGAGTGGCGGGGCGGTCCCGGCCGCCTGCACGGCGGATCCCGCGGAGGTCGCGGCGGTGGTCGCGCAGGACCCGCCGGCGGCCGTGGTGTCCGTCGGCGGGGACGTCGAGGCGATGCGCGCGCGGCTGGACCCGCTCGGGCTGGACGGCGGGCCGGAGGTAGTGCCGCTCGAGGACGTGACGGCGGCGGACGAGCCGTTCGGGCCGGCTGCGGCGCGGCGGCTGCGGGCGATCGTGGACCGCCGCAGCCTGCACGCCCGCCAGTCCGAGCTCGAGTCGGTCGTCGCGGCGCAGGCGGTGGCTCGCCGGCGCGACGTCGAGGCCGCCGGCGTCGACGCGCTGCGGCGGCTCGCGATGGCCGCCGAGTACCGCGACGACAACACGCACGAGCACACGGAGCGGGTCGGCGACCTCGCCGCGCGGCTCGCCCGCCACCTCGGCCACGACGACCGGACGGTGTGGCTCGTCCGCCAGGCGGCCCCGCTGCACGACCTCGGCAAGATCGCCATCCCGGACACCGTCCTCCTCAAGCCCGGCCGGCTCACCGACGAGGAGTTCGAGGTGGTCAGGACGCACGCGGTGCTCGGTGCGCGCGTCCTGGCCGGCGGTGAGTCGGACCTGCTGCGCACGGCCGAGCGCGTCGCGCGCTCGCACCACGAGCGCTGGGACGGCGGCGGGTACCCGGACGGCCTGGCCGGCGATGACATCCCGTTCGAGGGGCGGCTGGTGCACGTCGCGGACGTGTTCGACGTGCTGGTGCACGAGCGGCCGTACAAGGAGTCCTGGACCGTCGAGGCCGCCACGGAGGAGATCCGCGGCGGCGCGGGGACGCAGTTCGACCCCGACGTCGTGCGGGCCTTCGAGGCGCTCGGCGCGGCCGCGCTCGACAAGGTCCGCGACCCCGCGCCGTGAGGCGCGGGGCCGCGTGTGCGCCGCCGTGGACGGGGAGGGGGGAAAGGGCGCCCCCGGCGGCACGTCTTAAAGGCTACGGCTGAGGGACGACACGGCCGCCGCTCCCCTGCTCGGAGCGTGCGCGACGCGCGGCGAGCAGGCCCGCCAGCCCCGCCGCGAGCCCCAGCCCGCCGACGATCAGTGCGACGATAGCGAGTCCGCTCCCGTCATCGCCGCCGCCATCGGTGGTCGCCGCCGCCGGCGCCGTCTCGACCTCGTCGGTCGCCGGCTCCTGGGCGCCCACGCTCCCGCCGCTCGAGACGGGCTCGTCCGGCGTAGCGGCGAGCGTGACGGTCGGGGCCGGCTCGTCGCTGTCCTCCGGGCCGATCCAGCGGACGACCTCGCCGCCCTCGTAGGTCTGGAGCGCCGGGAAGGTCAGCGTCTCGCCCGGCTCGCCCTCGGGGATCCGCACGGAGAGGCCGAAGTCCTGGAACTCGCCCGGGTTGATGACACCGCCCGAGAAGGTCACGGTGTCGACCTGCTCGGTGACCTCCTCGCCGTGGAGCTCGATCGGCTCGGGTGCCTCCTCCATCGCGACCCTCACGGTCCAGCCGGGTTGCGGCTCGTAGGAGACGGAGGCGAACGCGTCGGGCATCCGGACCACGACCTTCGTGGTGCCGGCGTCGTCGCGCTCGTTCGGGACGCGCACGTCGACGCGTGCGAAGGACCCGGCCGGTACCTCGCCCGGCTGGAGCGTGACGTGGGCCTGCGCCGGGGCGGCGACCAGGACGGCCGCGAGGCCGGCGATCAGGATGGTGCGGCGTCGCATTGTGATGCTCCTCCTCATTGGATGGGGACTTGGAATGTCGTGCGGTGCTCGTCGAACTCGGTGACGCGGGCGGCGACCTCGACGGTCCACTCGCCTTCCGGGGCGAGTGCGGCGCCGGAGACGACGTAGTGGCCGGGGCCCGCCTTGGTGGCGGCGAGCTCGATCGGCTCGATGCCCTTCTCGGGCAGCGCGGCCGTGACGGTCAGCTCCTTCGTCGCGTCGTACTGGCGGCCGTCGCGGCGGTCGAACAGGTAGAGGTGCATCTCGTTCGGGCCGACCCGGGCGGGATCGACGGTGGCTTCGAGGCGCGCCGGGCCGATCGACGCCGTCGTCGAGAACGGGCCCTGGCTCTCGGCCACGGAGGGGGCATAGCCGGCGAGCGCGCCGGTGGCGGCCAGCGCGGCGACGCCGAGCGCCAGCTCGGCGCGGAGCGTGCGGCGCAGCAGGAGGCCGGCGCGGCCGGGGGTCGTGGCCTGCCTGAGCTGGGGCAGGAGCCGCCGGCGGTTCACCCAGCCGAGCGCGACGATGCCGGCGAAGATCGCGACCTTGACGAGCACCGTGCGGCCGAAGGCGGTCTCGACGAGGTTCGGCAGCGTGCGGACCTCGATCAGGCCCTGCACGACGCCGGAGGCGAGCACGACCGCGATCGCCAGGCCGGCCATGGCCGAGAAGCGCCCGACGGTGGCGGCGAGCAGGCGCGTGCGGTCGCTGGGCTCGAGCCGTGTCGTGGCGGCCCGCAGCGCGGTGACCATCACGGCGATGCCGCCGAGCCACGCGCCGATCGCGACCACGTGCAGGACGTTCGCGGGCAGCAGGAGCGCGACGGGCTGCTGCACGCTCGCGTGGCCGCCGAGCGCGGGCAGGAGGGCGAGCGCGGCGAGCGGGCCCGCGAGGGTGGCGCCGCCCGTCGGAAGCGCCAGGCCGGTCGCGCCGAGAGAAGCGGGGCGCAGGACCGGAAGCGCGCGCGGCCGTGCGGCGACCATGCCGGCGACAAGCATCCACACGAGCGCCGCGACGCCCCACATCAGGCCGAAGCGGGTGCCGAGCACGTCCTGGATCACCTGGGGGTCGAGCGCCGCCCAGGCGGTGGTCCCGCCGGCCACGGCGCCCTGGAGCATGAGCG
>JBOGYU010000459.1:0-3876 GCA_050696935.1 Solirubrobacteraceae bacterium
CCGGAGCGCCGCTGCCGGCCCGGTTCGCGCTCGGCGAGCGCCCGCTCGCCCGCAGCATGCGGACCGCGGGCTCGGGCGTGGCGGTCGCGCGCGGGAGATAATCGGGTCGTGCCCCACTCGGGATCAGTCCGCCGCCGCCAGGCCGGCGTGCTGCTGGTCGGCATGGCCGAGCCGGAGATCCAGCCGTGGCTGCGGGCGGCGGGCCACATCCCGCGGGCGGTGGGCGACGCCGACGCGGCGCTGAAGGCGCTCGACGACGGTCCGGCCGACCTGGTGATCGTCGACCGCGAGCCGGCCGGGCTCGACGCCCCGGGCGTGTGCCGCGCATTGCGCGCCGACCCGCGCACCGGTGAGGCCTGGATCCTCGTGATCACGGTCCCGGCGAAGGGCAGGATGGCCGACTCCGCGCTGGACGCGGGGGCGGACGACTACCTGCACCGGCCGTTCACGCGCGCCGAGTTCCTCGCGCGGGCGCGGGCGGGGCTGCGCGCGGCGCAGCAGCGCGCGGACGACTCGCTCGTGCGGGCGCTGATGGTCAACGTCCCGGGCGCCATCTACCGCTCGGCGTGGCACGCCGGCTACAAGGTCGAGCTGATCAGCGACGAGATCGAGCGGATCTCCGGCTATCCGGCGGCGAACTTCATCGCCAGCGCGCGGCGGACGATCGTCAGCATCGTCCACCCGGCCGACCGCGACCGGCTGATGGAGGCGGTCGCGCACGCCAGCGAGGAGCACGGGTCGTTCGCGCAGGAGTACCGGATCGTGCGCGCGGACGGCGAGGTGCGCTGGGTGCTCGACCGCGGGCAGCTCGTGCCCGGGCCGGGCGGGCGCCTGTGGATGGACGGGGCGATCTTCGACGTCACGGAGCGCCGCGCGCGCGAGGAGGAGCTGCGCCGGCACGAGATCGAGCGGGCGCGCACCGAGGAGCTGCGGGCCTCGCGCGCGCGGATCGTGGAGGCCGCCGACGCTGCGCGCCGCAGGATCGAGCGCGACCTGCACGACGGCGCCCAGCAGCGGCTGGTCACGCTCGGGCTCGAGGTGCGGCTCGCGCGGGCGCGCCTGGAGGCCGAGCCGGAGTCCGCCGGGCCGTTCCTGGACCGCCTGGGCGATGAGCTGGCGGAGGCGTCGGCGGAGCTGCGCGAGCTGGCGCGCGGCATCCATCCCGCCGTGCTCACCGAGCGCGGCCTCGCGCCCGCGATCGAGGCACTGGCGGCGCGGGCGCCGGTGCCCGTCGAGGTGCTCGACGTGCCGGCCGGCCGGCTGCCGCCGGCGGCGGAGACGACGGCGTACTTCACGGTCTCCGAGGCACTGACGAACGTCGCCAAGTACGCGCGGGCCTCGCACGCCACCGTGCGGCTGGTGCGGGAGGACGGGGTGATGGTGGTGGAGGTCCGCGACGACGGCGTCGGCGGCGCGCAGGCGTCGGCCGGGTCGGGGCTGAGCGGGCTGGCCGACCGGGTGGGCGCCTGCGAGGGGTCGCTGACGGTCGACAGCCCGCGCGGCGAGGGGACGCTGGTGCGGGCGGTGCTACCGCTGTGAGAGCGCCCTGGCGAGGTTGCGGGCGTCCTCGAACAGCGTGACCTTCAGGGCCGGATTGTGCAGCGCCGCGGCGGGGTGGTACATCGGGAACAGCGTGCGGCCGCGCTCGATGACCTCGGTGCCGTGGACGTCGGCGATCCGCGCGCCGTGGGTGAAGTGGGCCAGCGCGTGGCGGCCGAGCGGCACGACGAGGCGCGGCTGGACGAGCGCGAGCTGGGCCTCCAGCCACGGCATCCAGTGGGCGACCTCCTCGGCGCGCGGGTCGCGGTTGTTCGGCGGGCGCGCCTTGACGACGTTCGTGATGTAGACGTCGCCGCGCTCGAGCCCCGCCTCGGCCAGCAGCTCGTCGAGCAGCCTGCCGGCGCGGCCCACGAACGGGCGCCCCTGCTCGTCCTCGCGAGCGCCAGGGGCCTCGCCGACGAGCATCACCTCGGCGTTCGGGCTCCCCTCTCCTGGCACCATGTTGGTCGCCGTTTCGCACGGCTCGAAACCGCAGCCGCCGTGGCTGCGTATCTCCTCGTGGAGATCCTCGAGAGCAGGGAGGGCCATGTTCGTTCGAATCTTGACCGTGGCGGCGCTGCTGTGTGCCGCGATCACGTCGGCCGCCGTCGCGCGGCCGTTCCCGGAGACGATCCCGCTGCCGGACGGGTTCCAGCCGGAGGGGATCGACGTCGGGCGGGGGAACGCGTTCTTCGTCGGGTCGATCCCGACGGGGGCGATCTACCGCGGCGACCTGCGCACCGGCGAGGGCGACGTCCTCGTGCCCGGCCGCTCGGGCCGCGCGGCGATCGGCCTGAAGGTCGACCGGCGGAACCGGCTGTTCGTCGCCGGCGGGCCGACCGGGAAGGCGTTCGTGTACTCGGCGCGCGACGGCAGCGACCTGGGCGAGTTCGTGCTCACGGAGGATGAGACGTTCGTCAACGACGTGACGCTCGCGCGCGGGGCCGCGTACTTCACGGACTCGATCAACCAGCAGCTGTACGTGCTGCGGGACGGCGACGTCGAGACGCTGCCGCTCACGGGCGACCTGCAGTACGACGACGATCCGGGGACGTTCGAGCTCAACGGGATCGCCGCCACCCGGAACGGGAAGCGGCTGATCGCGGTGCAGAGCCGCAACGGGAAGCTGTTCGAGATCGATCCGCAGTCGGGCGTCACGGACGAGATCGACCTCGGGGGCGAGTCGGTGCCGAACGGGGACGGGCTGCTGCTCGCCGGCCGGCGGCTGTACGTGGTGCAGAACCGGCTGAACCAGGTCGCGGTCGTGGACCTGCGCCGCGGGGAGATCGTGCGCCACATCACCGACGACGACTTCGACGTGCCGACCACGATCGCGCGCAAGGGTCGCTGGCTGTGGGCGCCGAACGCGCGCTTCGGGACGCCGCCGGGACCGGACGTGGAGTACGACGTGGTCCGCGTCAGTCGATGAGCCGCCGCTCCACCGCCCAGCGGCTCAGCTCGTGCCGGTTGGAGAGCTGGAGCTTGCGCAGCACCGCAGAGACATGCGCTTCCACGGTCTTCGTCGATATCGAGAGCCGCTGGGCGATCTCCTTGTAGAGATAGCCGCGGGCGATGTGGCGCAGGACCTCGCGCTCGCGGGGCGAGAGCTGGTCGAGCTGGGGGTCGACCTCCTTCTCGGTCAGCCCGCCCGCGAACGCGTCGAGCACGAAGCCCGCCAGTCGCGGTGAGAAGACGGCGTCGCCGCCGGCGATCCGGCGGACCGCGTCGGCGAGCTCGGGGCCGGAGATCGTCTTGGTGACGTAGCCGCGCGCGCCGGCGCGGATGACTGCGATGACGTCCTCCGGCGCGTCGCTGACGGACAGGGCGAGGAACCGCTGGCCGGGCCGCCGGAGCGCGACCTGGCGGATCACCTCGACCCCGCCCCCGCCGGGCATCTGGACGTCGAGCAGCACCACGTCGGGCTCGGCCTCGAGCACGAGCCGCACGGCGTCCTCGACGGTCGCGGCGTCGCCGCGGACCTCGACGAGCCCGTCCAGCTCGGCGCGGACGCCCGCGCGGAACAGGTGGTGGTCGTCGACGATGACGACGGCCGGGGCGGTCATCGCTCCATCACCAGCTCCACCTCCGTCCCCTCGCCCGGCGCGGTGTGGATCGCCGCGCGGCCGCCGTGGCGCTCCATCCGGCCGACGATCGACTCCCGCACCCCGCGCCGGTCGGCGGGGACGCTCGCGGGATCGAAGCCCGGCCCGCGGTCGCGCACGAACACCTCGATCCGCTCGCGGTCGACCTCGGCGTACAGCGCGACCGGGCCGTCGCCGGCGAACTTGGCGGCGTTCACGAGCGCCTCGCGGGCGGCGGCGACCAGCGCCTGCGCGC
>JBOGYU010000460.1:0-3872 GCA_050696935.1 Solirubrobacteraceae bacterium
GCTCGCCGCGAGCTAGCGGTCCGAGCGGGCCGATCCAGCTCATGGCTGAGCTGGCTGACTGGGGCCACACCGGCAGGGGCGGCGAGTGAAAGGAAGCGCACTCGCCGCCCTTTTTTGTCACCGCAAACGCGAACCCGCGAATCCTTGGGCGAAACGCGCGACCTCGTCGCGCCTCAGGCGCTGTGGCAAAATGGAACGGCTCGAGGGGAGCACTCGAAGAGCAGGGTCCCGTGGTGCAGCGGCCTAGCATACGTCCCTGTCAAGGACGAGATCGCCGGTTCGAATCCGGTCGGGACCGCAGTATCGAACTTCTCACCGCGAGCAGCGGCGCCGTCGTTGGCCTCGGCCGCACGCTGACGATCTTCCCCCGCCTATCCGGACTGATCTCGAACACCGACCACACCTGTCGCTCGTACGCCGAGTGAAGAGTCGACGTGACGACGGCGAGCCCGCCGTGCTGGCGGGCCCGCCGACTCGCGTGGCGCTACTGGGTCTTGGCAAAGGCTGCGGGAAACTGGGCGATGATGCCGTCGCTCAGCACGTCGGCCATGTGCAGGATGTGCTGGTGCACCGCGTCGTACGCGGCCACGTCGGCATTCCAGTCGCCGGTGAGCCGTGCGACCGCCTCGGCCAGGGTCGTGTCGAGGTGTCCCGTCATGGCCGCCTGCATGTCGGCGAGCGGCCAGTGGGGGTTCGCGTTCGCGAGGAAGCGCGCGATGTCGTCACCGTTGCGGTACCACTCCGTCTTCGCCGCTGCGAACGCGTCTGCGTCACCGCTCTTGGCAGTCGTCAGGAGCGTGCCGGCGAGCACGATGTGCTCGCGGAGCAGGGTCGTGAGCTGCGCGCCGGCGGCGTCGCCGTAAAAGGGCTTGATCGCGTTGCCGATGTCGGCCTGGTTGCGCAGAAGTCGCGCGAGCGCGGCATCCGTGTCGGGACTGCCGGCGATGATCGCGACGATGACCTGGCGCGTCCAGACCACGTGGTCCTCCCAGAGCTCACGCATCGCGGCCCGGAAGGCGTACTGCTTGGCGATGTTGCTGGTGTCGGAGATCGTTGCAACGCCTTGGTGGTGTGAGGTTGAGGCTGCCGTGGCCGTGTCGGTCGTGTTGGTGGATATGAGGAGTCCCGCGGTCGCAAGCGCGACCACCAGTACGCCTGCGCTAAGGAACGATTTCATCTTTCGACTCTTTTCTTCTTGCTGGCCGGCCTCTATCACTAGTGCCTATCCCTTTTAGACCTCACCGCGACGGTTGTCAAGTCTTTCGGTAATAACCACCCGCGATAGAATGTCGTCATGGATGAGACACTCGCCAAGCAGATCGCGGGCATCGCGGTCCTTGACGATCCCGTGCGGCGGTCGCTGTACTTGTACGTCGCGCGTCAGGCTGACGCGGTCAGTCGCGAGGCGGCGGCGGAAGCGACCGGTGCGAGTAGGGAGAACGCGGCGTTCCACCTCGACAAGCTCGTCGAGGCCGGACTGTTGGAAGCGAGCTACCGGCGCCTCAGCGGCCGGACCGGCCCGGGCGCCGGTCGTCCGTCGAAGGTGTACCGGCGGAGTGCGCAGAAACTCCAGCTCGCGCTGCCGGTCCGACACTACGAGCTCGCAGCCGAGTTGCTGGCCCAGGCCCTCGAGCCCTCACGCACGAAGAGCGCGTCTGCCAGCGTGTCCGCCGCTGCCCACCGCGCCGGCGCGTCGCTTGGCGCCGCAGCGCGCGCACGGTCCGCTCGCGGCAATCCGCTCCGCAGGCTGACGCAGCTGCTCGACAGGCAAGGCTACGAGCCCACCGAAGCACCGCGTGGTGTCGTGCGGATGCGTAACTGCCCCTTCCATGAGGTGGCGCAGAGCCACCCCGATGTCGTGTGCGGGATGAACCTCGCATTCATGGAGGGCATCGTCGCGGGAGCGGCCGCGGACGGCGTCAGCGCGACCCTCGATCCGCAACCAGGTCAATGCTGCGTCACGCTGCGCGCCGCCTCGCCGAAGCCGCGCACATGACGCTCGCACGTCCGGCCGTGACGATGCCCGCGGGATGATGTCAGCGCGCGCCCGTCCGTCATCGCCTCGCGCTGGCGCCGCTCTCAGTCCGGGGCCACGACCGGCTCGGTCAGCGGGCCCTGTCCGTACGTCGGTCAGCCGACGAATCGCCGGTGCCTGCGGCTTACGCCACTCCGTCCGCAATCTCGGCCAGCTCGTTAATCCCTTCGATCACCACTCCGGCGATCGTGCGATATTGCGGCTTGGACTCCAGTGTCGCCCACCATGATGACCTCATCTTGAGCGCCGTCGGCAGCGCAAGCGCCAGGCCGCGGCGCTCTGCATATTCGCTAGCCTCGACGCTGACGATCCGCGCCAGCGCCGGGACGCTTCGGATCGTGCAGCTGAGCGCGCGGAACGCCGCGGACGCCGAGGTTGACGAACGTGGCGACAGCTAGGCGCCGCCGCCCCTCGTCGTCCGTGTCCCGCCAGAGCTTGCCCAGGTCGTTGAGATAATCGAGCGCCAGATCGGCAAGGATGGCGTCGGTCTCGACCGGTCGGGCGGCCACGTCGGCGCGCTCGGCCTGGAGCGACTCGATCTCCGCGATGAGCTCGGCCGGCGAGTGCTGGCGGTCGGGCGCCACCAGCTCAAGGGCCAGGGAGCGCAGGCGGGCATCGATCCGCGCCACTGCTAGGCGATCGGGCCCTCGTGGCGGCACGGCCAATGCCGCCCTGATGCGAGCGGCGCTCTCCCGATTCGGGCCGGCGCCGTCCAGCATCGTCGCCACCTGCTCCTCGATGACCTCGGTGCGCACCTCGGCGGACGGCCACGCCTCGCACGGCTCGTCGTGGCCTCGAAGTCCACATCGCCGATCAGCCACAGAACGCCGAACCGCTGCCCGTCCCGGGTCACTGACCGGTGGAGGTCGTGCAGCATCGCCGTCGCCGATCGCGACCTGGCGGCAACGCGCCCTTCGCGGACGATGCCATCAGCGATCACGGCGGAGAGGTATGCGCGGACATACTGCTCGGGGTCCTTCTAGGGGAACTTCGTGCGAGCCGCTAGCATGGGGCCATGGAGAGCTGGGAAGCGTTTGCACGAGCCGAGCCCAACCTAGCCGCCAGGGGCAGGGAACTGCTCTACCAGCGCGGCGACGGTGAGGCGTTCCTCACCACCGTGGCGGCCAACGGCACGCCGCGGATTCATCCGCTGAACGTCGGGGTCCGCGATGGGCGCCTGCTCGTGTTCGTCCAGGCCCACTCGGCCAAGGCGCGCGACCTCGAGTCGAACCAGCATTACGCCCTGCACGCGCACCAGGACGCGGAGCATCCGCACGAGTTCATGGTCCGGGGCCAGGCACGCCTGGTGACCGATCCTGCTCTGCGCGCCGCCGCGGCTGCCGACTGGTTCTACACGGTGTCGGAGGCCTATCCGCTGTACCAGCTCCTCATCGAGCACGCGCTGCTCGGTGAGCGCGAGACAGCATCGGACTGGCCGCCGCGATATCGGTCCTGGCGAAGCGCCTAGGCGGTTAGACCCTCTCGGATCTGCATACCAAGTGAGGTATGTCGACTCGCGAGCGACGCACCGCCGAGGGCAAGACGAAGCCGGAGATCATCCGCTGCCTGAAGCGCTACCCGGGGTGCCGGAGGAGTGGTTCGCCGGTCAGGCGACTGGTTCGATCCAGCGCACGCCCCCGAGATGGACGCGGGTGCGTTCCCGGATCACGACCGCCACGATCGTCACGTTGCCGCAGGTTGGGCAGCGTATGACGTCGCCCGCGCTCCGGTAGACCCGCATCGCGCCGAGGGGGTTCACCGTCCCGCACGACGCGCAGCAGCCACGCGCGTCGGTCATCTCGCGTCCGAAGACCTCGATCAGCAGGCCGCCGAGCGC
>JBOGYU010000461.1:0-3847 GCA_050696935.1 Solirubrobacteraceae bacterium
CCCGCACCCGGCCCCGGCCCCGCTCCGGGCGACACCACGCCGCCCGCCGGCCCGACCCTCTCCTACAGAGAGCTCACGAGCGCCGGCACCGCCGGCGACACGGTGTGGCTGCGCCGCGGCACGGCCGGCGGCTTCACCGTCACGGCGGCGGCCGCCGACGCCGAGTCCGGCATCCGCCGCGTCTCGTTCCCCGCGCTCGGCGACGGCTGGACGGGCGGCGGCGACGTCACGGCGGCGCCCTACCGGATGCGCTACCGCTTCACCGCCGGCGCGGCCGTCCCCGCGCAGGGCCTGCGCGTCACGGCCACGAACGGCGCGAGCCTGACCTCGGCCCCGGCGGCGCTGAACGTGCGGCGCGACGAGCACCTGCCGCAGACGGCGATCGCCTGCGACGGCGGCTCCTGCGACGGCGAGCCGGCGGACGGCCCGGTCACCGTCACGCTGAACGCGACGGACGCCGGCTCCGGCGTCGACCGGATCGTCTACACGCTCGACGGCTCGGCCCCCACCCGCTCCACCGGCACGCGCTACGCCGGCCCGTTCGAGGTCGAGCACGCGACCGACCTGCGCTACCGCGCCTACGATCGGGCCGGCAACGAGGAGGCGCTGCGCACGAGCCGGGTCGCGATCGCCCCGCCGCCGGACACCCTCAACGCCCCGCCGGCCGACCCGTCGCTGCCCTCGAACGTCGGCTCCGCCACTGAGTTCCTCTACACCGGCCCCGACGCGGTGCAGACCGGCGTCGCCGACGGCACGATCCAGCCGTGGCGCGCCGCCGCCCTCCGCGGCCGCGTGCTGAACGCCGAGGGCGCGCCGGTCGCGGGCGTGATGGTGAGGATCCTCGACCGCCCGGAGCTCGGCCGCACGGTCACCCGCGCCGACGGCCGGTTCGATTTGGCGGTCAACGGCGGCGGCTCGGTGGTCCTGGACTTCGAGAAGGCCGGCTTCATCGACGTCCAGCGCATGATCGAGGTGCCGTGGCAGGACTACGTCCACGTCGACGACGTCGTGCTGCTCGGCTACGACCCGAAGGTCACGGAGATCGACCTCGACTCGCCGGAGCCGATCCAGACCGCGCGCGGGACCGCCAAGGCCGACCTCGACCGCGCCCGCCAGGCGACGGTGATGTTCCGCCAGGGCACGAACGCCGAGATGACGCTTCCCGACGGCTCCAAGCAGGAGCTCGACACGCTGCACTTCCGGGCGACCGAGTACACCGTCGGCAGCCACGGCGCCGAGCGCATGCCCGCCGACCTGCCGGCCACCTCCGGCTACACGTACGCCGTCGAGCTGTCGGCCGACGAGGCAGTCGCGGCGGACGCCACCGGCATCACCTTCGACAAGCCGGTCGCCTTCTACCTGGAGAACTTCCTCGACTTCAACGTCGGCAGCGCCGTGCCGGTCGGCTGGTACGACCGCGAGCGCGGCGTCTGGGTGCCCGAGCCCAACGGCCGCGTCATCGAGATCGTCGGCGAGACCGGCGGGCGCGCCGACGTCAACCTCGACCGCGATCCCGGCGCCGACCCGGACCGCTACGCGGAGTTCGGGCTCACGAACGCCGAGCGCGAGGAGCTCGCCGGGCTCTACGCCCCCGGCCAGAGCCTGTGGCGCGTCCAGCTCAGCCACTTCTCCCCGATCGACTGCAACTGGCTGTCGCGGCTCGGCCGCCCCGGCGGCCCCGGGCCGGACAACGACCCGGCCTCCAAGACCACGCGCTACTACTACGGCGACCTGGGCAACCCGTTCCTCCTGACCGCGTCGCGGAGCGCCTCCGGCGTCCTGACGACGTACTACTACGACGATGCGGGCGCCCTGTTCGCGCTCCAGCGGGGCGGCGCGCGGTTCTATGTCGGCAGCGACCAGGTCGGCACCCCGCGGGTTGTCACCAACGCGACCGGCACCGTCGTGAAGACGCTGACCTACGACAGCTTCGGCGTCCTGACCGAGGACAGCGACCCCTCGTTCGAGCTGCCGATCGGGTTCGCCGGCGGGCTGGCCGACCCGACCACTGGCCTCGTCCGCTTCGGCTACCGCGACTACGACCCCGTGGCCGGTCGCTGGACGGCGCGCGACCCGGTGTTCTACGGCGGCGGCCAGGCCAACCTGTTCGCCTACGTGTCCAACAACCCGGTCACGATGCGGGACCCCACCGGCCTGTGGTGCATCGAGGCGACCGGCTACAGCGGCGTCGGCGGCGGCGCCAAGCTCTGCCACGACAAGGACGGCACGTCGCTGTGCCTGGAGGTCGGCTTCGGCCTCGGCGGCTCGGTCGGCCTGGACTCCGGCCCGATGGAGCTGCCCGGCTCGGAGATCGAGGCCGAGCTGAAGGGCAAGTGCGGGCCAATCGGCGCCGGCGCCAAGTGCAAGTTCGACGAGTGCGGCCTCAACTGCAAGCCGCGCGGCGAGGCCGGGCCGTTCAAGGTCGAGCCGGACAAGGTCGGCGTGAAGGTGATGACGACGAGCGGCGCCAAGGCCGTCCTGGAGGGCACGAAGTGCAGCCTCCAGGGCAAGCTGGCGGGCCGCGTGTGCCGCGCCTGGCGCAATTAACGGAGGCCGGAGGCCGAGTACCTCATCCGGGCGTCGCCCGGATGGCGACGCAGGCTGACTGGTTAGTCAGTCCGGGATCAGACCTTCGCCCGTGAACTCCGCCGCCGCCTCGACGAACGAGATGTCGGGCGGCGGCAGGATCACGTCGGACTCGGCGAGCTCGTCCTCGTCGAGCGAGTGACCGGCGCTGCGGACGAGGTCGAGCATCTGCTCGAACAGCTCGTGGAAGCGGTCCTCGTCGTCCGCCTCGACCGCCGCGACGACCTCGTTGTCGAGCTCGTTGAGCTGCGCGGCGTCCTCGTCCGGCAGCCGGTACTGGCTCTCGGTCGCGATCCGAACGATCACGCGTTGCGCTCCTGCTGCTCGGGCGACCCCTCGCCGAGCGACTGCTGCTCGGGGGCGGAGCCCTCGCCGAGCTCGGCCTTCATGCGCGCCAGGTCGTCGTCGACCGCGCTCTGCGAGGTGAGCTGGTGCAGCTCGCGCTCGATGTCGTCCTGCCCGGCACCCAGCTGCAGGCTGTCGTCGAACGCGCCGGCGGCCTCGAGCTCGTCCATCGCGTTCGCGCGGGCGCGCATGCCCTCGGTCTTGTCGAGCGCGCGCTGCATCGCCATGCCGACGTCGGCCATCTCCTCGCCCACGCCGCTGGCGGCCTCGGAGATCTTCACGGAGGCCTCGGCCGCGGAGTACTGGGCCTTGATGACCTCCTTCTTGGTCCGGAACTGCTCGATCTTGGAGCGCAGCTTCTGCTCCTTCTCGATCAGGCCGGCCTGCTGGGACTCGAGCTCGGCGACCTGCTGGTCGAGCGACTGCAGCTCCCCCTGGGCGAACGACTTGCGCTCGAGCGCGGTGCGGGCGAGGTCCTCGCGCCCCTGCGAGAGGGCCTGGCGCGCCTGCGTGTCGAGCTTGACGACCTGCTGCTCGAGCTTCTGCTGCTGGAGCTGCAGGCGCTTCTTGGAGGTGACGACGTCGGCGACGCCCTTCTTGACGTTCTGGAGCAGCTCCATCTGCTTCTGGTAGCTGTACTCGAGCGTCTCCGAGGGGTCCTCGGCCCGGTCGAGGAGCTTGTTGATCTTGGCCTTGATGACTACGGACATGCGTCCGCCCATGCCGGGCACGGCAGCCTCCTTGGTGGTCGCGGCTCGGGTCCTACCAGCAAGCGTACCGTCCGGCGGTGGCGCGGCCGTCGATGCGGCCGCGCCGTCGCCGGTCTGGATGGGCGCTAGAGGCCCAGGGGATGCCGTGCGCGGAAGCCGCGGGCGGGCCGCCGGGTGGGCCGCCAGCGCGGGCCGCGCTCGAGCGC
>JBOGYU010000462.1:0-3834 GCA_050696935.1 Solirubrobacteraceae bacterium
CTGCTTCAGCCAGAGCGGGCGGACGCTGTTCGTCAACATCTTCGGCCGCGCCCGCTTCGACGAGGACCCGGTCGAGGGGATGACGTGCGCGGTCACCGGGCCCTGGCGCCGCGGCCCGTTGTGATCCACTGAGACTGAGCGCTCGGCGCCTGGGTGCGACGGCCCGCTCGACCGGCCGACCGCCCAGGCGCTCGACCAGCGTCCGACGCAATGCTCGTCCACGGACACCCTCGCCCGTGCGGCTGCCGCGCCCTGACGACCATACGTCCCAGGGCACGTTTCCTCCCTTGCGGGCCGCGAAGCGTTCGGGCCCTTGCGTGCGCGGCGGACAGGCGAAACGTCCGAGCGCACGACACAATCGGCGGGCGTATCGCGGACCGGCCCGCGAGGCAGAGCCGTAGCCTGTCGGCGTGGACCCGCGTGCCGGCCTGCTCATCCGCGCTACGGAGGAGAGCTTGGTCGACGGGGTCGTGGCGAGGGCGTCGGGTCGTTCGTGGAGACCGTGGACGGCCAGCGCGTCCTGGACTTCACCGCGGGTCAGATCTGCGCCACCGTCGGCCACAACCATCCGCGCGTGGTCGCCGCGATCGAGGCCGCCTGCCGCGAGGTCCTGCACCTCAATTCCTGGATGCTGACGAGCAGCGGGCGCGCAGGTCGAGACCGCTGCTCTCTCGCGGAGCCGACAGCGACGGCCATCCCCGAACCGGACCAACGCCGACCAGACAGAACGCACCCGGCGCGACGCGGACGGCCATTCGCCGAGACTCGGACGTCGAGAGCGGCCGGAAGATGAGCCCGGGAGCGCGAAGCGCAGCGATCGTTGAGCGCAGGTCCCAGCCGCCACCGACGACGGAGACCGCGGACGCACCACCCGGGACCGGAGTCTCCGATCGCGGCGACGTCTCACGGCAGCCCGTACCCTCGCCGGCCGCCGCTGTGCCTCCCTCCCGTGGCCGCCCAACGAGCAGGCGCCGGGGCGATGACCCCCAGCCACGCCTGCACGGCGAAAGACCGCTGGTGGCGGTCACGGGTTGGAGACCGGGCCGACCAGCCCGAGGTCGAAGGCGCGCTCGACGTCGAGCCGGCGTTCGAGGATCCCGAACTCGACGTCCCACTCGGCCCACTCGCGCAGGACGTCCTCGCGCAGCTCGCCGTAGGCCCGGGCGCCGGCGGTAAAGGCCGGGGCGACCGCGTCGAGCTGGGAGGCCGCGGCCTCGCGGTCGAGGCCGGAACCGGCTTCGACCAGTGCGGCGACCGCGCTCTCGGGGTCGGCCTGGGCCTGGGTGTAGCCGCGCTGGAGCGCGCGGATCGTCGCCGCCACCACCGGGCGCTTCTCCTCCAGCGTGCGGCGCGCGACGCACAGGACCAGCTCTGGATACGCGGGGGCGCCGAAGTCGTCCACGCGGAACTCCTGCACGTCCGGCCGCCGCTCCCGCAGCGCCACGCCCTCGACGTTCCAGAAGGCGGTCGCCCCGTCGACCCGCCCGGCGATCATCGCCCGGACCGCCTCGAAGCCGATCGTGGTCGTGCGCACCCGGTCAGGGTCGCCGCCGTCGCCCGCCACCACCGAGCGCAGCACGGCCACGTCCGACGGCAGGCCGGTCACCCCGACGCGGCGGCCCTCCAGGTCGCGCGGCCGCGCCACGTCCGGCTGGGCGAGCACCGACGCCAGCGGGCGCTGGAGCAGCGCCATCACGCCGACGATGTCGCGGCCCTGCTGGCGCGCCAGCCCGAGGTCGTGGATGTCGAGGATCGCCATGTCCGCCCGGCCGCCCTGGAGCAGCCGCAGCGCGTCCGTCGACGCGCTCGGCGCCCGCACGTCCAGCGAGACCCCCTCGGCGTCGTCGAAGCCGCGCGCCGTGGCGAGGTAGATCCCCGCGTGCACGCCGTTCGGCGCGAAGTCCAGGAGCAGGGTCGCCTCCTGCTCCGGCCGGTCGCTGCCGCCGGTGGAGCCGCCGCCGCAGCCGGCGAGCAGCACGACGGTCGCGCAGACGATCCCGGTGAGCCGGAGCATGGGCAGACATGATGGCGGCACCGGTATCGTCCGGGCCGCATGCGCCGCCGGGTCACGTTCTCGCGCAACCTGACGCTGTCGCTGTCGCGGACGTGCCGCTGCCACTGCAAGTACTGCGCCTTCGCGACCCATCAGGCCCACCTCATCGACGCCGCCACCGAGGCGCTCCGCTGGGGCGTCAACGACCTCGGCGGCACGCTGATGGAGGAGTCGATCTCTCGCGTGGCGGGCTCCTACCACGGCGTGAAGCTCGACCCGGACGACCTCGTCGCCGCCGCCCATCGCGCCGGCCGGCCCGCCGCCGAGCGGTCCACGCTGTACGGCATCCGCCGGCGCTACGCCTGATGGCCGGACTCGTCCTCGGGCCGATGGTGCGGTGGGCGAGCACCTCGGAGGCGACCGTGTGGGTGGAGACCGACGCGGCGTGCGAGGTGGAGGTGCGGCCCGCGGGCGCGCCGGCCGCGCGGGGCCGCACGTTCGCGGTGGAGGGCCACCACTACGCGATCGTGCGCGTCGGCGGCCTGCCTGAGGACGCCGCCACGCCCTACGAGGTCGCGCTCGACGGCGCCGCCGTGTGGCCGCTGCCGGGAAGCCGGTTCCCGCCCAGCGCCCTGCGCACCCACCCCGCGCACGGGCCGGTGCGGATCAACTTCGGCTCCTGCCGGCTCGCCTACCCGCACGAGCCGCCGTGGAGCCTGCGTCCGGACGAGGAGGACGAGGGCCGCGAGGTCGACGCCCTGCGCGCGATCGCGCTGCGCATGGCCGCGACGGACCCCGCCGGCTGGCCGCACACGGTGCTCCTGCTCGGCGACCAGGTGTACGCCGACGAGGTCTCGCCCGACACGCTCGAGTTCATCCGGGGCCGACGGGACACGAGGGAGCCGCCCGGCGAGACGATCGCCGACTTCGAGGAGTACACGCGGCTGTACCGCGAGGCGTGGAGCGACCCGCCGATCCGCTGGCTGCTCTCGACCGTCCCGTCGGCGATGATCTTCGACGACCACGACGTCATCGACGACTGGAACACGTCGGTCGACTGGGTGGCGGCGATGCGCGCCACCGACTGGTGGGACCGCCGGATCGCCGGCGGCTTCATGGCTTACGTGCTCTACCAGCACTGGGGCAACCTGGACCCGGACGCGCTCGCCGAGCAGGACATCTACCGGCGGGTGACTGCGGCGGAGGACGGTGGCGAGGTGCTGCGCTCGTACGCGATCCGGTGCGACCGCGAGGTCGAAGGCGCGCGCTGGAGCTACTGCCGCGACATCGGGGCGACGCGCGTGGTGATGATCGACTCGCGCGCCGGCCGGATACTCGAGCCGGGCGGGCGCAGCATGGTCGACACGGGGGAGTGGGAGTGGATCGCCGAGCACGCCCGCGGCGGGTTCGACCACCTGCTGATCGGCACCTCGCTCCCGCTCATCTTGGCGCCGGCGCTGCACTACCTGGAGGCGTGGAACGAGGCGGTGTGCGACGGGACGTGGGGGCGGCTCGCGGCGCGCGCGAGCGAGCGGCTGCGCCAGGGCGCCGACCTCGAGCACTGGGCGGCCTTCCGCACCTCCTTCGAGGCGATGTGCTCGCTCTTGCGCGAGGTCGGGGCGGGCCGGCGCGGGGCCGCGCCCGCCAGCATCGTCGTGCTCTCGGGCGACGTCCATCACGCCTACCTGGCGGAGGTCGCCTTCCCGCGCGGCAGCGGCGTGACCTCTCGCGTCTGGCAGGCCACCTGCTCGCCGTTCCGCAACCCGCTCAGCGCGCACGAGCGGCGCGGCGTGCGGTTCGGCTTCTCCCGCGCCGGCCTCGCGCTCGGCCGGGCGCTGGCG
>JBOGYU010000463.1:0-3823 GCA_050696935.1 Solirubrobacteraceae bacterium
CGGGCCACAGGGCGGCGACGACCTGGTCCACGTGCCCCCGGCGCAGCGCGGGGGCGCCGAGGACGAGCTCCAGCCGGTCGGGCAGGAAGACCGCCACGAGCGGGCGCGCCTCCGACTCCGTCAGCCGGTCGACCGGGGCGCCGTCCACGCGCAGCCGCTTCGGCTCGCCGGGCTCGAAGCCGACGCTCACCGTGTGCCGGCCCTGGTCGTCGACCGCCTCGAGCTCCAGCCGCGTGACCCCGGCCCCGAACCGCACCACCTCGCGCTCGTTCGCCGTCCGGCACGAGCGGCCGGTGCAGGCGAAGTACAGCGCCTCGAGCAGATTCGTCTTCCCCGCCCCGTTGCGCCCCGCGATCACCGTGAGCGACGGCCCGAGCCGCAGCTCGGCCGCCTCATACGAGCGGAAGTCCCGGACGCTCAGGCGGGTGACCCTCATCGGTCGCCACGAAGGGCGACCGTCCAGGTCAGGGGGCCGGCAGGATGAAGGCCCTGGCTAGACATTGAGCCGGATCGGCATCAGCAGGTACTGGAACCCGCTGCCGTCCGCGGCCTGGATCAGCCCCGGGCGCAGCGGTGAGATGAGCTTGAGCAGCACGTCGCCCGGCTCGAGCGCCTCCAGCCCGTCGCGCAGGAACTCGGGGTTGAAGCCGATCTCGAACGGCTCGCCCTGGAACGGGACGGGCACGGTCTCGCGGGCCTCGCCGACGTCCGGCGTGCGCGCGGACACCGTCAGCTCCCCCTCGGCGAAGCTCAGCCGCAGGGGCGCGTTCTTCTGCGCGAGCAGCGAGATCCGGCGCACGACGTCGGTGATCTCGCCGCCGGCGAGTCGGAGCTCGTGCTCATAAGCGTCCGGCAGGAGCTGGCGCACGTTCGGGAACTGGCCGTCGATCAGCCGCGACGACAGCACCACGCCGCCGGCCTCGAACACGACCTGGTTCGCGCGCCGCGAGACGCTGATGCGGTCGGCGGCGGCGTGCTGGACGATCCGCGTGAGCTCCTGCAGCGCGCGGGCCGGCACGTTGGCCTCGAACGCGCTCGCCAGCGGCGCCTCCAGCGCCGTGTCCTTGACCGCGAGGCGATAGGAGTCGGTCGCCGCCATCCGCAGCTCCTGCTCGCCGGCGGACACCAGGATGCCGGTCAGCACCGGGCGCGTCTCGTCCCGCGACGCCGCGCGCGCCACCTTCAGCACGGTCTCGACGAGCGCTGGGCCCGGGACGTCGAGCTGCTCGTCGCCCTCGGCCTCCGGGAGCGGCGGGAAGTCCTCGAGCCGCAGCATGCGGATGTGGAAGGTCGCCGCGCCCGACACGAGCTCGATGTCCTGCTCCGCGGGCCGCAGCTCGAGCGTGAGCTCGTCGGCCGGGAGCGAGCGCACGACGTCGACCAGCAGCCGGGCCGGGAGGACGGCGGCGCCCTCGCGGACGACCTTCCCGTCGAGCGGGACGCGCAGGCCGATCTCCATGTCCGTCGCGCGCAGCTCGATCCCGTCGGCGCCGGCCCGGACCTGCACGCCCGACAGCGCCTGGACGGCACTGCGGGTGGAGGCGGCGCGGGTCACGGTTTGGAGCTGCGAGAACAGCGCCTCGCGGCGAGTCGAGAGCTTCATCGGTCGGCTCGATTCACGATGGCTATGAAGGTGAGGGAATGGTTCGTCGTCATCGGTGCTGTGGATGGTGTGCGCAGCTCGGCGGAACGGCGCTGCGCGGGGCTCGGCACGCGCACAGGCGGCTGTGCATGAACCTCGCAGTCTGTCAGGCGCCCCGGACTCATTCCTCGCCGAGCTCCTCGGTGAGACGGCGGACGGTGTCGTAGGCGTCGCGGTCGGTGGCGATGCGCTCGGCGGTGCGCCGGCAGGCGTGCATGACCGTCGTGTGGTTGCGGTTGCCGAACGCGCGGCCGATCGCCGGCAGCGTCTGGTCGGTCAGCTCACGCGCGAGGTACATCGCGACCTGCCGCGGCCACGCGACCGGCGCGGCGCGGCTGTGCGAGAGCAGCTGCTCCATCGAGAGCCCGAAGCGCTCGCAGGTGCGCTCCTGGATCTCCTGCACGGTGCGCCGCCGCGGCCGCAGGCCGGGATAGAGGCCGTCGAGCACCTCGTCCGCCAGCTCGGCGGTGACGGCGCGAGCGGTGAGCGAGGCGAAGGCGACTACGCGGATGAGCGCGCCCTCGAGCGTCCGGATGTTGGAGTCGACGCGCTCGGCGATGAGGTCGATCGCGGCCGGCTCGACCGCCGCAACGGCGTCCTGCTGCACCCGTTTGCGCAGGATCGTGCGGCGGGTCGCGAGGTCGGGCGGGCGGACGTCGGTCACCAAGCCGGCCTCGAACCGCTCGCGCAGGCGGTCCTCGAGCGCGTCGAGGTCCCGCGGGAGCCGGTCGGAGGTGAGCACCAGTTGGGCGCCCGCGCCGTGCAGCGCGTTGAAGGTGTGGAAGAACTCCTGCTCGGTGCGCGCGCGGCTCTGGAGGAATTGGACGTCGTCGACGAGGAGGACGTCCACCCCTCGATAGGCGGCCTTGAATGCCTCCAGCGCGCCGGTGTGCAGGGCGCCGACGAACTGGTCCGTGAAGGTCTCGACCGTCGTGTAGAGCACGGTCAGCCCGTCGCCGTGGTCGTGCACGTAGTTGGCGATCGAGTGCAGGAGGTGCGTCTTGCCGAGTCCCGGCGGCCCGCAGATGAACAGCGGGTTGTACGTCAGGCCGGGCATCTCGGCGACGGCCAGGGCGGCGGCGTGGGCGAGCCGGTTGGCGTCGCCGATCACGAACTGGTCGAAGGTGAAGCGCGGGTTGAACCCGGGGCCCGTGAAGGAGCGCGCCGGCGGTGCCTCGGCCGGCGCCGACCCGGCCGCGACGAGCTCGACCCGGGCGGACGACCCGAGCACGGCCGCGGCGCAGGCGCCCAGCAGCCGCGAGAAGCTCGCCTCCACCCACGCCCGGCTCTCGGCCGGCGCCTCGACCACGAGCGTCCGGTCCTGGAGGCTGCGGGCTGTCAGCGGCTCGAGCCAGAGGTGCCAGGTGGAGTCGGTGACCGCTCTCCGCAGCTCGGCGCGGATGCGCCGCCAGGAGTGGGGTAGGTCGTCGTCTTGCACGAGCGCGCGGAAGGGCCTCCTCCGGCCGGAGAGGTCGTGGGTCTGGCGATGGCGGGAGGGGCCTCGCTCGGCCCCGGCGTTCGCGAACATAGCAGAGCCCGCGGGGCCCGGGCGCGCCCTCCGCGGCGCACTTCGCAAATCGCGCGGAGTTCGCTCCACGGCCCCTGTGAAGTCGTGTGGACAGGTGTGTGCGGAGGGCTCGATATCCTGTCCGGCCGTTGCCCGCGGCGCGGGCCGGCTACCCGGGCCGGCCACCATTCACCGGCCCGCGGCGAAGGAGCTGACGTGAAGCGGACCTACCAGCCCAAGAAGCGCAAGCGCGCCCGCACGCACGGGTTCCGCGCACGCATGAGCACCCGCGCCGGCCGCCTGGTGCTCAAGCGCCGGCGCGGCAAGGGCCGCAAGCGCCTGACGGTCTGAGCGTGGTGTCTGAGCGCCCGAAGCGGCGCCGGCTCTCGCGCAGCGCGGAGTTCGAGCGCGTCTACCGCCAGGGTCGATCGAAGGGCAACCGGTTCCTGGTCCTGTACGCGTTCCCGCGCGAGGCCGCCGGTGTCGGCGGGCCGCGCCTGGGCCTCTCGGTGTCGCGGCGCGTCGGCGGCGCGGTCGAGCGCACCCAGGTCAAGCGTGCGCTGCGCGAGGCGTTCTGGGAGGAGGCCCGCCGCCTCCCGCCCGGCTCGGACTACGTGGTCGTCGCGCGCCCGGACGCGCGCGCGCTCGCGACGCGCGAGGGCACGGCCGGCGTC
>JBOGYU010000464.1:0-3812 GCA_050696935.1 Solirubrobacteraceae bacterium
CACCGCGCTCCCGCCGCGCCGCTGGTACGACGCGCGGCGGCCGGGCGTCGCCGACCTCCTGCACGACCTGCGCGACGCCCCGGAGCTCGACGCGTTCGTGGACGAGCAGCTCGGCCCGCTCCTGGCGTCCGGGTCCGCGCGCCACCGGGTGCTGCTGGAGACGCTCGAGGCGTACCTCGCGGCCGGCGGGCGCAAGGCCCAGGCGGCGCGCGCCCTGCACCTCGAGCGCCAGTCGCTGTACCTGCGCCTGCGCCGGCTGGAGGAGCTGCTCGGCGTCTCGCTCGACGACGAGGACGCGGTGCTCGGCCTGCACCTCGCCGTCCGCGCGCTCGCGTTCCGGCGGCGACGGGCGGCTGCATAGCGGGTACCCAACCACCCATGAACCTCGCCGCCATCGTCACCGCCTCCGCGGAAAGGCACGCCAGCCGCCCCGCACTGAGGCTGGCCGATGCCGAGATCACGTACGCGGCGCTCGACGACGGCAGCGCCCGCGCCGCCGGCCTGCTGCACGACCTCGGCGTACGGCCCGGCGACCGCGTCGCGGTGATGCTGCCGAACGTGCCGCAGTTCGCGCTCGCCTACTACGGCGCGCTGCGGCTCGGGGCGATCGTCGTGCCGATGAACCCGCTCCTGAAGACGCGCGAGGTGCGCTTCTGCCTGCGCGACGCGGGCGCGAAGGTGATCTTCGCGCTGGAGGGGCTCGACGAGCACCCGGTCGCGGCGGCGGAGGAGGCCCGCGCGGAGTGCGTGACGGTCGGCTTCGGGGCGTTCGAGGAGACGCTGCGCGCCACCGACCCGGTCGAGGAGGTCACCGCCCGCGACGGCTCCGACACGGCGGTGCTCCTTTACACGTCCGGCACGACGGGCAGCCCGAAGGGCGCCGAGCTCACGCACGACAACATGCACCGCAACCTCGAGATCTCGGCCGGGCTGTTCGACCTCGGTCCGGAGGACGTCGGGCTCGGGGCGCTCCCGCTGTTCCACTCGTTCGGGCAGACCTGCTGCCTGAACGCGACGATCAGCGCGGGCGGGTCGCTCTCGCTGCTGCCGCGGTTCGACCCCGGCCAGGCGCTCGAGACGATCGAGCAGCACCGGGTCACGATCTGCGCGGGCGTCCCGACCATGTACTCGGCGATGCTCGACCACGCCGCCGCGGAGTCCACCGACGTCTCGCGCCTGAAGGTCTGCATCTCCGGCGGCTCGGCGATGCCGGTCGACGTCCTGCGGCGCTGCGAGGCGGTCTTCGGCTGCCCGCTGCTGGAGGGCTACGGGCTGAGCGAGACGTCGCCGGTCGCCTCGTTCAACCACCCGGGGCGGGAGGCGAAGGCGGGCTCGATCGGGACGCCGATCGAGGGCGTCGAGATGCGGGTAGTCGACGACGACGACCGGCCGCTCCCGCCCGGCGAGGTCGGCGAGATCGTCATCCGCGGCCACAACGTGATGAAGGCCTACTGGGAGCAGCCGGAGGCGACTTCGCACACGATGCGCGGCGGCTGGCTGCACACCGGCGATCTCGCGCGGGTCGACGAGGACGGGTACTTCTTCATCGTCGACCGAAAGAAGGACCTGATCATCCGCGGCGGCCTGAACGTGTACCCGCGGGAGGTGGAGGAGATCCTGCACGAGCACCCCGCTGTGCGCGAGGCGGCGGTCATCGCGGTGCCCCACGAGCTGCTGGGGCAGGACGTCGGCGCGGCGGTCGTGCTGCGGCGGGGCGCGGAGGCCGACGCCCGTGCGCTGCGCTCCTACGTGCGCGAGCAGATCGCCGCGTACAAGTACCCGCGGCACGTCTGGTTCGTCGACGAGCTGCCGAAGGGGCCGACCGAGAAGGTGCTCAAGCGCGAGATCCGCGTGCCGGACGAGGTGCTCGCCGCCGCTTGACGTTCCGTCGGCCTGGCGGCGGGTAGACGCGACGCTCCGGCCATTGCCGCAGGTCGGGGGCGGCCGCAAGCATGCCGGCCATGACCGCCATCGACGCCCTCGGCACCGACGAGCTGCAGGACCTGGCGCACCGTCACCTGCTGCTGCACTTCACCCGCAACGGCGCCTTCGGGGCCGGTGGCAGCGAGCTGCTGGTGCTCGAGCGCGGGGAGGGCCCGTACGTGTTCGACACGGCCGGGCGGCGGTACCTGGACGGCCTGAGCTCCCTGTTCTGCTGCCAGCTCGGGTACTCGTTCGGCGAGGAGATGGCGGCGGTGGCGGGCGAGCAGCTCTCGACGCTCGCCTTCAACACGAACTGGGGCACCGCGCACCCGCCGGCGATCCGGCTGGCGGCCGCCCTGGCCGAGCGCGCACCGGGGGATCTGAACCGGGCGTTCTTCACGAGCGGCGGCTCGGAGTCGGTCGAGGCCGCGTGGAAGATCGTGCGCCAGCACTACCTCGCGAAGGGGGAGCCGCAGCGCACGAAGGCGATCGCGCGCGAGATCGCGTACCACGGGGTGACGCTGGGGGCGCTGTCGTTCACGGGCGTACGGCCGATGAAGGAGCCGTTCGGGGCGTCGCCGATCCCGGTCGTCCGCGTCTCGAACACGAACGCTTATCGCGGCGGGCCGGACTGCGCGGCGCTGGTGGAGGAGATGGAGCGCACGATCGTCGAGGCCGGGCCGGAGACCGTGGCGATGGTGATCGCCGAGCCGGTGCAGAACGCGGGCGGCTGCCTGGTGCCGCCCGACGGCTACTGGGCCGGGCTGCGCTCGCTCTGCGACAGGTACGGGATCGCGCTCGTGGCCGACGAGGTGATCACGGGCTTCGGGCGGATCGGCGAGTGGTTCGCCGTGTCCCGCTACGGCGCGGTGCCGGACCTCATCACGCTCGCGAAGGGGCTCACGTCCGCGTACGCGCCGATGGGCGCGGTGCTCGTGTCGGACCGGATCGCCGAGCCGCTGTACGAGGACGGCCGGATGCTCCTGCACGGGATCACCTTCGGCGGGCACCCGGTGGCGGCGGCGATCGCGCTACGCAATGTGGAGGTGTTCGAGCGCGAGGGGGTCCTGGAGAACGTCCGCTCGAACGAGGGGTATCTCCGCGACCGGCTGCTGGAGCTGCGCGAGCGGCTGCCGATCGTCGGCGACGTGCGGGGCGCCGGGTACTTCTGGGCCTTGGAGCTCGTCCGCGACGGCGCCGGCAGTCGCTTCTCGGCCGAGGAGCGCGAGCGGCTGCTGCGCGGCTTCCTCGCCGGCCGGCTGCTCCGGGAGGGCCTGATCGCGCGCCCGGACGACCGCGGCGACGCCGTCCTGCACCTCGCCCCGCCGCTGATCTGCGGCCGGCCGGAGCTCGACGAGCTGGTCGTCAAGACCGAGGCCGTGCTCGCCGACGCGTCCGAGCGCTTCTTCGCCGGCTAGCGCTAGCTGGTGCAGCACGACGCCCACGGCTACTGGCTCCGGGAGGCGGGGGGAGCCACGCCAGCCGCGCCGGCGTCCGGCGACCTCGTCGCCGACGTCGTCGTGCTGGGCGGCGGCTACACCGGCATGTGGACCGCCTGGCACCTGCTCGAGCGGGCGCCCGGGGTTCGCGTCGTCGTGCTCGAGGCCGACGTCTGCGGCCACGGCCCGAGCGGCCGCAACGGCGGCTTCTGCGAGACGCTCTGGACCGCGCTGCCCGGGCTGCGCGAGCGCTTCGGCGACGAGCGCGCGCTGGCGGCCTGCGAGGCGTCGGGGGAGAGCGTCCGCGCCATCGGCGCCTGGTGCGAGGCCGAGGGCGTCGACGCCTGGTTCCACCGCGGCGGGTACATGCTCGCCTCGACCACCCCGGCGCAGGACGCCCGCCTCGACCGGATCCTGGCGGCGGCGGACGATCTCGGCGTGGCCGCCGAC
>JBOGYU010000465.1:0-3811 GCA_050696935.1 Solirubrobacteraceae bacterium
GGACGGCGCGCAGCGCCCGTCGGCCTGGCGCTTCCCGAGCCCGTGGACGGCGGCGCTGATGCGGCGCCTCGTCGTGCAGAGCCGCGGCGGGCAGGTGCGGGACGTGGACTGGGCGGAGTCGGCCGCGCTGCTCGTGCGCCGGGACGCCGCCGAGGCGGTCGGCTGGATCGAGCCCGACGAGGTGGAGTTCTGCAAGCGCCTGCACGACGCCGGCTGGCGCGTGCTGTACGTGCCCGACGCGCGGGCGGTGGCGCACGACCGGTCGGACGGCACGACCGAGCGCTCGCTCAGCCGCGACCGCTACCTGCGCCGCCACCACTCCGCGCCCGCGGCCGCGCTGGCGCGCGGGCTCACCGCCGCCTCGCGCGGCATCCGCTCCCTGCCCGGACTCCTCAAGCGGCCGTGAGCGCGCACGCGCCCGAGCAGCGCGTCACGCCGCTCGAGCTCTTCTTCGACCTGGTCTTCGTGTTCGCGATCACGCGCGTCACGGGCCTGATGGCGCACGACCTCTCGTGGACGAGCATGGCCCAGGGCCTGCTCGTGCTCGCCGCGCTGTGGTGGGGATGGTCGGCGTACGCGTGGCTGACCAACCACGTGTCCGGCGAGGACGGGCGCGCGCGGCTCGTCGTGTTCGTCGCGATGGCCGCGATGGTGCTCGTGTCGCTCGCCGTGCCGGAGGCGTTCGACGCCCACGCGCTGCTGTTCGCGCTCGGCTACTTCGTGATGCGGATGGGGCACCTGGCGCTGTACTGGGCTTCCAGCCGGGACGATCCCGACGTGCACGCGGCGGTGGCCCGCCTGCTCCCGACTGCCACGGCCGGGCCGCTCCTGCTGGTGGCCGCCGCGTTCACCGACGGCGCCGCGCAGGGCGCGCTGTGGATCCTCGCCCTGACGATCGACTACGGCGGCCCGCTCGTGACCGGCGTGAGCGGCTACCGCGTCCACGCCGCCCACTTCGCCGAGCGCTTCGCGCTCATCCTCATCATCGCCCTCGGCGAGTCGATCGTCGCGATCGGAGTCGGCGCCGGCGACGAGCCGCTGGAGGTGCCGATCGCGACGGCCGGCGTGCTCGCGCTCGTCACGTCGGCGGCGCTGTGGTGGGCGTACTTCGACGTCGTCGCCCCGGTCGCGCACCGCAAGCTGATCGAGGCGACGGGGGACCAGCGCACCCGGCTGGCGCGCGACTCGTTCGCCTACCTGCACCTGCCGATGATCGCCGGCATCCAGCTGTTCGCGCTCGGGGTCGAGCAGACGGTCGCGCACGCCGACGAGGCGCTCGAGCCGCAGGCCGCCGCTGCGCTGTTCGGCGGCATCGCGATGTACCTGCTGGGGCACGTCGCCTTCCGGCTGCGCAACGTGCACAGCCTCAACCGGCAGCGGCTCGCGACGGCGGCGCTGTGCTGCGCCGCGGTGCCGCTCGGGCTGACCCTGCCGGCGCTCGCCTCGCTCGGGCTGGTGACGGCGCTGGCGGTCGGGTTGATCGCCTACGAGGCGGTCCGCTTCCGGGAGGCGCGGGCGCGCGTGCGCGCCGCGGCCCACTGATCAGCGCGCGCCGACCCAGTCGACCAGGTCGCCGAGGATGCGCGGGTCGACCGTGTGGGGCGCCTCGGTCTCCAGGTAGGTGACGTCGGCGCCCGCCGCCTGCGCGCGGTCGCGGGCGTCGCGGCCGAAGCCGACGGAGATGATCGGGTCCCACGAGCCGTGCGCGATCGCGACCGGCAGGCGCTGGAGGTTCGCCGGGTCGACGTCGAAGCCGTCGACGGTCGGGATGAAGCCGCTCATGGCGAGGATGCCGGCCGGGCGCGGCCGTCCGGTGCCCGCGCCGAGCGCCCACGCCATCACGGCGCCCTGCGAGAACCCGCCCAGGATCGTGCGCTCGGGCGGGACGCCGGTCCGCTCGGCGAGCCCGTCGAGCCACGCGCCGAGCTCCTCGTAGGACGCGGCGAACGTGTCGGGGTCCGGGAAGCCGACGCGCTGCACCACGTACCAGTGGAAGCCGCCGGGCGGGAGCTGGAGCGGGCCGCGGGGGCACGCGCCGGCCAGCCGCCGCCGGGGGTCCAGGACGTCCAGGAGCGGGAACAGGTCCTCCTCGCTGGTCCCGCGCCCGTGCAGCAGCACGAGCGCGCCCTCCGGCTCTCCCTCGGTGGAGCGCAGACGGTCGTCGAGCATCGGAGAATTGTTACGGGCCTCGTCCCGGTCAAAGGGGTCGCCCGGACGGTCACGCGGGCATTGTTACGGGCCCCCGGATGGGGCCCGTCGCGGTCAGGGCGTCGCCTCGAGGCGAAGCCGGTGACGAGCGAAGCGAGGCAGGAGCGACGCAGGCATTCTTTGTACATGAGCGAGCCCGGGGGTGGATATGGGTGGCGCACCGGCGGAGTGCTCGGGTACGGGCGCATCGCGGAGCGGGCTCTGGGCGAGGACCGCCCGCTGTGCGTGCTGCTGCTGCCGGAGGAGCCCGTCGAGTGGGTGAAGGCGCTGGAAGCCGCTCCCGGTGTGGTTTCCGTGGACCCGCCGCGGCTCTCGTACCGGACGGTCGAGCGGCTGCCGGACGCGCTGGCCGACGGGCTGGCGGCCGTCCAGGCGCGGCGGCTGGGGCTGCCGGGTGTGCCGCGGGCGATCGTCGTCTTCGATCCGCTCCAGTACCGGCTGGCCCGCGCGCTGCTCGGGCTCTACCCGGACGCGGAGCTGTGGTACGGGGGCGAGGCGCACGAGCTGGCAGAGGCGCGGGCCGCCCTGCGGTTCACGGCCGGCGCGGACACCGCCGCGCTCTTCGAGCGGATGGAGCGGCTGGGGATCGAGAGCGGCCGGCTGGGCTCCGAGCGCTCCGACGTGTATTAGCGCGGCCGCGGGCGCCGGCCGCGCAGCACGTCGACGATGTTGCGCGTGAGCTGCGACACCTGCTGGTCCTCGAGCCGCTGCGACCACTCCGGCAGGCCGACGCGGATCACCAGCCCCTCGCCCAGCCGGGTGGCGGCAAAGGCCGGGCGGGGCGGCGGCGGGAGCTCCTCCGGCACGCCCGGCTCCTCCTCCACCGGCGCGGTCTCGACGCCGAGGCCGGTGAGCACCCGGCTGCGCTCGCCGCCGGGGAGATCGGACTCCTCGAGCACGCCGAAGCCGGGCAGCGCGCCGTCGAACGCGGTCAGCAGCGGGTGCGTGGGGCTGCCGGCGATCGGGGTGAGCGTGACCGGCTCGGGCGTCCGGCGGACGGGCTCCAGGCGCGTCCCGAACGGGTCCTGCGGCGCGGGCTGGGTGGGGCGGACGAGCCGGCCGGCGGTCTCGTCGTCGTTGCGCAGCAGCGTCACGCCGCGCCGCAGGCTCTCGGTGCCGAAGCTCGCGAGCCGCCCGCCGTCCAGCACGTAGCGCCGCAGCCGCCGGGCGTACGGGCGGGTCACCCACCGCTCGGCGCCGGCGAGCAGGACGCCCTCCCGGTCGGTGGCGCGCGGGCCGCGCGAGAGCGCCAGCGCGAGGTCGCTCGTGAGGTCGTAGCGGATGCCGGCGCGGTCGAGGAACACGAGCAGCGGCGCGACCCGATCCGTGAGGTCCTCGGGCAGGCCGTCCGGGAACACGCGCGGCCAGTCCACCGGCCCCGCCGCCTCGAGCGTGTTCGGGACGCCGTCCGTGTCCTGGTCGACCTGGGTGGTCCCGACCCAGGTCAGCGAGGGGACGACGACCAGGATGTCGGCGCGCTCGCGCGACTGCACAAGGACGGGCACGGCGGTCGTGTCCTCCTCCGAGCGCAGCTCGAGCAGGTACAGCCCGGAGTCGCCCTCCGGCGGCGTCAGCCGCACCGGGTCGCCCGGCCCCTCGCGAC
>JBOGYU010000466.1:0-3803 GCA_050696935.1 Solirubrobacteraceae bacterium
GGGGTCAGCGGCGCGCGCAGGTCCTCGGCGGGCGGGCCGGGGGCCGCGCTCCGCGCAGCGCCGTCATGGGCGGCCGCCGGCTCCGCGCGATCGTCGCCCGCCACCGGCCCCGACGCTGCGCCCTCATGGGCCGCCACCGCTTTCGTGCCCGCCACCGCCACCGCGTACGGAACCCGCCGGTCCCGGTACCACCCCGGCGCGACCGGCGTCAGCGTCACGTCCTCGAACCCGGCGCGCTCGAACCACGCCCGGTACTGCTCGACGGTGGGGAACAGCATCCACACGTCGGCCAGCGCGCGCGCCAGCCGCCCCGCCGGCCGCACCGGCCCGACCACCACGCCGACGCCTCCGGGCCGCAGCACGCGGAACGCCTCGGCGATCCCCCGCTGCGGGTCCGGCCAGTACTCGATGCTGCCGGCCGAGACGTAGCGGTCGAAGGCGCCGTCCTCGAACGGGAGCGCCTCCGCGTCGCCCAGCAGCCGCCGGCACGCGGCGAGCGCCGGCCGCCGCGCCGCGCGGGCGAGCTGGTGCGGGCTCTGGTCGAGCATCGTGACCCGCGCGGCGTCCACGCGCGCCACGATGCCCTCGGTCGCGAAGCCCGTGCCGGCGCCCGCGTCGAGCGTCTCGAGGTCCGGCCGGTCCAGCCGCGCGGCGGCCAGCGCCTCCTCGCGCATCCGCGGCGTCCAGAACAGCGGGTTGACCCAGTCGTCATACCCGAGCGAGAGGACGCGGTAGAACCAGTACGCCTCCCTCTTGTGCTGGATCATTCGCATGCGAGCGCTCGACGATAACGGCCGCCTCGACGCCTGGATCGCCCACCCCGCCGTCCGGACGCGCCATCAGCGCGCCGCGCGGGTCGACCCAGACGCGCTGTGGACCGCGGCCACCGGCCTGCGGCTGGCGGACACCCGCCGGCTCGGCCGCCTCGTCCGCTGGCGGATCCCGGGGCTCGCGCGCGACCTCACCTACCACGAGATGTTCCGGGCCTACCCGTTCACCGTCCTCGACGAGGGCGAGCACCACCTGCTCGCCGGCCTGTGCGGCCGGATCTGGACGCTCGCGCGCGACTACCCCCGGCTGTCCGGGCCGGAGGAGTTCGCGAGCTGGGACCAGCCGGGGACCGTGCGCGTGCTGTTCGGCCACTGGGTCCAGCCCGCGGGGGAGGGCGCCGAGCTGGTCAGCGAGGCGCGCGTGCAGCCCACCGACCGCGCCGCCGGCCTGCGGCTGCGGGCGCTGTGGACGGTGATCGGGCCGTTCGAGCGCCTGGTCGGCGCCGAGGCGATCGCCGCCGCTAGCGCCCGATCTGCGCGTGCGTGACCGGGACCCCGAAGCGCTCCTCGGCGTCCGCCAGCCCCTTGTCCTCGCGGTAGTCGAGGTCCGGGTGGGAGAAGACGACGATGCGGTCGGCGGGGAAGGTCGCGAGCGCGTCCTGGATCGCCACCGCCGGCTCGCTCTCTCCGGTGTCGCCGGCCGCGTCCACGCCCTCCTCCTCCAGGCGCTCGACGGTCTCCTCCTGCGCGGCGTCGGCCTCCGCGATCGCCTCGTCGGGGTCCGACACCCAGAAGGCCAGCTTGGACTGGTTCGTCGCCGGCGAGACGACGAGCACCTCGGCGCCGACGACCTCGTCGCCGAGCGTCTCGCGCAGGATCCGCGCGTCGACCGGCTCGGGGGTGAGCACCAGCAGCTTCACGACGGTGCCGCTACCCCCTGGTCGAGGGCACCAAACGGCGCCGGCTCGCCGCCGTGGACCCGCACGACGACCACCGCGACGTCGTCCCGCGGGCGCCCGCCGTGGGCCTCCAGCGCCTCACGCTCGACGGCCTCGGCGATGCCGGCGGCGCCCGTGCCCGCGCACCGGGAGAGGAAGCCGGCGAGCCCGCCCGGCCCGAGCGCCCGGTCGCCCGGCGTCGCCTCGATCACGCCGTCGGTGAACAGGACGAGCGCGTCGCCCGGCCCGAGGTCGATCGTGGACTCGCTCACCTGCGGGTCTTCCACGATCCCCAGCAGCGTCCCCGGCCGCCCCGCCGTCTCCACCTCGCCGCCCGCCCGCAGCACGAGCGGGAGCGGGTGCCCGCCGGTCGCCACCGTGGCTGTGACCCGGCCCTCGCGCGGGGTCAGCGACGCGTACAGCGCCGTGCAGAAGCGGTAGTCGAGCTTCTGGCGCAGGAGCGCCTCGTTGAGCTCGCCGAGCACCGTCCGCGGGCGGCGGGTGTGCAGGACCGCGGCCCGCAGGGTGTAGCGGGCCAGCGCGGTGATCGCGGCCGCCTCGGCGCCCTTGCCGCACACGTCGCCGATCACCACCGCCCAGTCGCCGCCGCCGGTCGCGAAGCAGTCGTAGAAGTCCCCGCCCACCTCGTTGCCCTCGCCGGCCGCGAGGTAGCGGGCGGCGAGCTCCACCCCGGGGATCTCCGGCAGCTCGGCGGGCAGCAGGGAGCGCTGGAGCGTGCGGGCGACGTGGTCGCGCTCCTCATAGAGCCGCGCGCTGTCCACGGCCAGCGCGGCGCGGCGCCCGAAGTCCTCGAACAGCGCCACCACCTCGTCCTCCTCGCCCGGGTCGAGGACGTCGAAGCCCGCGGCGAGCACCCCGTGCACGCGACCGCGCGCCCGCAGCGGGACGATCACGGACCGCTCGGTCCCGAGTCCCGCGGGCGAGGGTGCCACGAACCCTGCCCCGCCGCGCATGACGGTCAGCATCGGGTACTCGGCGCGCTCCTCGAGCGGGTCGCGCAGGAGCGCCTCCAGCAGCGCCCGCTCGCGGGCGGGCTCGCGCGCGACGGCGGCGACGCGGCGCACCCGCGTGGGCGTGTCGCCGAGCAGGATCACGCACGTCTCGGCAAGCTCCCGTACGCACAGGCGTGCGACGCTGCCGATCGTGCGCTGCTCGTCGAGCGACTGGTCGAACAGCTCGCTGGCCTCCGCCATCAGCGCCGAGCGCGCGAGCGCCCGTTCGCGGGCGATCTCGGCGCGGACCCGGGCGGTGACGTCGCGCACGACCACCACGAGCTGCTGGCGATCCCCCACGTCCAGCGGCACGCCGGCGACCTCGAGCTCGACGAGCTCGCCGTCGCGCCGGCGCATCCGGAGCCGGTAGCCCTCGTCGACGAGGCCGCGCTGGACCCGCAGCACCGCGCGCCGGCGGGCCTCCTCGCGCTCGGACTCCACGACGAGGTCCATCACGGACTCCATCGCCGCCAGCTCGGGGAACGTGTAGCCGCTGAGCTGCTCGAACGCCGAGTTCGCGTACACGCAGCGGCCGTCCTGCTCGAGCAGGACCATGCCCTCGCCCACCTCCGACAGGGCGAGCAGCAGCGTCTCGTAGCGGTCTGTCTGGTCCCTCAGGGCGCGCTCGGCGGTGCGCCGCTCGGTCACCTCGATGACCACGACGCCGACGCCGATCAGCTCCTCGCCGCCGGCCCGGCGGACGGGCCAGTAGGAGGTGACCCACTCGCGCGGCTCGCCGGGGCGGGCCGGCGTCTCCCCGCTCACCGCCATGTCGCCGAGCGGCGAGCCGGTGCTCAGCACACGCGCCGCGTCGTCCTGCACGGACGCCGGCAGATCGGGCAGCAGCTCGGCGATCGTGTGCCCGATGTGGTCGGCGGCGGGGACGCCGTTGATCTCCGCCAGGCGGTCGTTCACGCGCACGTACCGCAGCTCGGTGTCCAGCAGCGCGAGGCCGACCGGCGCGTGCTCGAAGACCACGTCGAGCAGCCCGAGCGCCTCGCCGGCCTCGGCGTAGAGCCGTGCGTTGTCCCGCGCCAGGGTGCGCTCGCGGGCGGCCGCGACCTCGACGCGCGACCGCAGCC
>JBOGYU010000467.1:0-3794 GCA_050696935.1 Solirubrobacteraceae bacterium
GGGTGGCCGTCGGATGCCGCGGCCGCGCGTCGAACAGGCCGGTCAGCGGCTCGGTGTCAAGGCTCATCGCAAACCAAGCGGACGCGCCCGACCGCTCCCGCGCCGACGGCCGACGCGGTCGGCTGGCCTCGCGTCACTGCCGTAGATGGCCCGTAGTTCCCGCAGGCTGACAGTCCTGCGACGCGGGGCGACCGGGCCCCCGGCCGGCCTGCCGGCGGCACCCGGTGACCCATACGTCGGCGCCCGCGCCGCGATCCTGGCCAGGCCAGCCGGCGAGCCGGCGGAGGTCAGCGCTCGGTTTGGCTCGTCCCGCACGCTACGTCCCGCGCCTCCGTCACGGCCCTGGGCCTCACTGTCTGCTCGCGCCGCTGCTGCCGGCGCTGCGTCCGCGGCCGTCTTCCCGGCGCCGGCGTTTCGCGCACCGGTGGCCGTGGGCGTCCGGCGGCGGGACTTCGGGGCCCGAGCGCACTCCTGCTTCGGCCCCACCGCCACGAGCCGGGCACCACCACGAGGGGCCGAGCGAGGCGCGGCTCTGCAGCGGCTTGCCGTCGCCATCCTCGCGCCGCCTCGACACTGTCGGCCCGGCCGCGTGGAGCAACGACGGGGCCGTCCGGGGGCAGTCGCTGGGGTATTACCCGACCTCGGCGTGCTGGTCGGAGTCGCGCAGGCGCTCGCGGCCGCGGTGGATGGCGGCTATGAGTTTCGCGAGGTTGAGCTCGAGCGTATTGAGGATCTCGTCGGCGTAGTCCTCGGCGCCCAGCCGGATCTCGCGCTCGCGGCCGCGCGCGCCCTCGATGATCTCCTCCGCCGCGCGCTCGGCCTGGCGAATGAGCTCATGCCGGGAGACGAGCAGGGTCTGGCGTTCGCGCGCTTCCGCGGCGATCCGCTCGGCCTCGCGGTTGGCCTCGGCCAGGATTTCCTGGCGCTCCTGAACGATCCAGCGCGCTTCTTTGATCTCCTCTGGGATCGTCGCGCGGATCTGGTCGAGGAGGTCGCGAATCGCTTGCTTGTTGACACGCACGTGGTCGCTCAGCGGGACCTTTTTCGCGCTGTGGACGAGGTGGTGCAGCCTGTCGGTCAGTTCGAGGACGTCCATGGGCGGTCCCGGGCGGGGTACATGCGCGGGTCAGGAGCGGGTGCGACGGCGTGCACGCGATCGCGGCGGCGGAGCGGCTCGAGCGCGGATGCGGGCCGGGTGGACCGGCTCGAGCGAGGGCGGAGCGTGGTGGCGCGTGGGCGGGTCGCTGCCGGTTTCGGCATCCGCGGGCAGGTCTGTAGTTCAGGTCTCGGGCCGGGGTCTCGCGGCCTGCGTCCGCTGGTCCTGAGCATCGGCGCCGTTGGGCTCGGCTGGCGGCATGGGGGCGGCGGTGACCGCCGCCGGCGGCTCGGGGGTCCCGGGCGTCTCTGGCCGCATCTCGTCCTCGGCGGGCTCGGCCTCGGCCACGACCGCTTCGAGGCGCGCGGCGATCCGGCGGGCCTCGTCGAGCAGCGTGCGCCGCTCGTCCGAGATCGCGGCGATGTCGGCTTGCAGCGAGCGCATTCGCGTCTCGGCGTCCTCGCGGAGCGAGGCGATCTCCTCCTCCACCTGGCGGGCCCGCGCCTCGGCCGCGATGCGCGCCTGGGCGAGCGTGCTCTCGGACTGGTCGTTCGCGCGCTCGAGGATCTTCTCCGCCTCGGTGCTGGCGCTTGCGAGAAGCTCGTCGGCCTCGGCCGTGGCACGGGAGATCGCTTCGCTGGCCTGACGCTGCGCGCCGGTCGTGATGTCCTGCGCCTCCGCCTTGGCGCGCGCCGTCGTCTCCTCGGCCTCTTCGCGGGCGCTTGTCGTGATCTCCTCGGCGGTCTCCCGCGCGTGCTGCAAGATGCCGCTCGTCTGCTCGCCGACGCGGTCGAGGGCGTGGCGAACCGCGGCTCGCGGGGAACCGCTGACCTGGAGCTCGGCGATCAGGGTGTTGACTCGCTCGACGTAGGTGTTGACCGCGCGGCGGTCATAGCCGCGAACCGTCGCCGGGAACGACGGGTCGCGAATATCCTCCGGCAGCGGGTCGCGGACGTCTATCCGGCCCCCGCGCGGCGGCGGACTGCGAGACGCCGTCTCTCCCTCGTCGTGGGCCCGGTGCGGAGGTTCGCTCCCAGCCACAAGCCGAGTATGACGGACCCGCAGACCGATCGTTCAGTGCCCGAGATCTCGTCTTTCACCCTGACCGGCGCACTGGGACGCTTCGCATCCGCGATCCTGGCTCCTTCCCCGGGCGCTGGCCGGACATACCTGACCTGCCGACGGAGCCGGCCGGCGGCAGTCAAGCGCAGCCCAGCAGTGGCCGAGCGCAGCGAGCCGCGAAGCAGTGCGCTTGACGGGCGCGGCCGGCGGAGCTACCGAAGCCCGCCGATTGATCGTCGCCGTCGGATCGCTCTGAACACTGCAACGCTGACCGCTCGGCAGCTCTCGATGACCGACGGGGCGGGCCGCTGGGGTGGCAGCCCGCCCGTCGTGGGCGCTCAGAAGTGAATGTCGTCTTCGGACGGCTCGACCGCGTCAGTGGGAGCCAGCCCGGGCTCGCTGAACTTGGCGCCGCTGGGCTTGGGACCGTGCTCGATGTCGACGCCGTCGAGCTCGAGTGCGACGCGCTGGTCGCCGGAGCTGGTGACGTACTCGCGGGGCTCCAAACGCCCGCAGAAGCTGACGGCCTGGCCCTCGACGAGGTGGTTGGCCGCGGTCTTGGCCTCGGCGTCCCAGACGACCAGATCGACGTAGCCGGGCTGGGCGTCGCGGTCGCGCCGGTCGCTGGCGATCGAGATCGTGGCGACGGTCCTGCCCGAGTAGGGAGATCGGATGACGCAGCTGAACCGGGATCGGAATCGAGACTCTACGAGGCCGAGCGGCGATGGACCCGATCGTCGAGCAGCACGGCGGTGGAGACGGACGGCGTTCGTACGGGGGTCCGATGACGAGGTGCCGACGAGCTCGGCGGTGCCTGGGACGCAGCGTGCCGCCGGCATGGTGCGCCGAGGGCGGGCGCGCGTCGAAGAGGCCGTCGAGCGGTTCGAGATCCACGCTCATCGACCCCAAGAGCGGACGCCGCCAGGGCGCCCCGCGCCCGCCTCGAGGACAAGGTTGCGTGCGAACAGCCGGAGTGCTACTCGCCGGAGTGCGACGTGGGCGGCTCGGGCGACGTCCCGGCGACCTCAAGCCGGAACCCCAGCCGCTCGGCCGCCGCGATCAGCTCATCGACGCGCTCGGCCGCCCGCTGTTGATCACGTGCGCGGCAGGCGGTCGGACGTCCGTCCCCCCCAATCCCTGTGGCTTCTTGCCGGCTCCCGAGCATTCGCACAGCGGTTTGATCGGGAGGTCACAGCTTCGGCCGCTCGCGGTGCCGCCCCGCTCCTTCCAGGCGGAAGCGACAGTGCGCCACAACTCGGCGGCGCCGCTCCTACCACGCGAAAGCGATAGCGCGTCCGCCGACGCGGCTCACCGGAATCGGGACGCCGGATCGCAGGGGGTTCGTTAGGGATGAGCGACGGGATTCGAAGCAGGCACCACATGCCCGGCAAGTCGCTTGTGCAGCCCTGATCTGGCTCTACAGCGCGGTCTGAGTCGTCTTGAGTTGCGCTCAGTTCACCTCACGTTGGCCCCCTGCTCGGATCGCTCGAGCGGTTCATAGGGTTATGCCGCTAGTGGGTCGGCTGGAAACGTTTGACCGGAAACTGGCTGCTGGTGGCGAACCAGGACGCATGCCCGCGAGTGTGGAGGTGGTTGTGCGTCCGCCGGAGGTGTTCGTGCGCGAGCTCTCGCCCGA
>JBOGYU010000468.1:0-3781 GCA_050696935.1 Solirubrobacteraceae bacterium
GCCACGATCAGCTACGCCGACATGCTCGCCGCTCTTCGCCGCGAGCTCATCCGCCACGAATATTGGACACAAGCACCCGCCGCGACCCGCACACCACAAATCACAGCCGCACAGTCACCATCAGCGCTCGCCGCCGCCTGAAAGCGCGAAAGTCGAGCGGTCCTCCAGATGCCACTTCACCGCGCGCGCCAGGATCGTGCGTTCCACGTCGCGGCCGATGCGCGTGAGGTCGGCAGCTGTCTCGGCGTGGGTCACGCGCACGATCAGCAGGCGCGCCGTGGCCGCCGTGCGTGGCTCGGCGACGAGGTCTCGGCCTGCGCGAGGTCAAAGGACAGCCACGAGGGTTCTAATATATCAACCTGTGGGCAGATCCCCGTAATCGACGAGGGCCGTGATACATCATGCTGATTGACGAGACGACGACCGTGGGGTGGCTGGGGATCGATGCCGTCCGTCGCGCGCGCGACGCGGGCAGAGGCATCGTCCGCCACACCCCCACGCTGAGCTGCCGCAGCCTCGACGAGCTCGCGGGCGCCCCCGTGTTCGTCAAGGCCGAGAACCTTCAGCGCACCGGCTCGTTCAAGCTGCGCGGCGCGCTGTCGCGACTCGCCGGGGAGACCGCCCCCAGCGGCGTGGTGGCCGGCAGCGCGGGCAATCACGCGCAGGCGCTGGCCTACGCGGCGCGCGTCAGGGGCATCCCGTGCGAGGTGTTCATGCCGGCCGACGCCGCCGTGGCCAAGGTCGCGGCGGTCCGCGCGTTCGGGGGAACGGTGCGGCTCGGCGGCGCGTCTGTCGACGACTGCGTCGCCGCGGCCCGCGAGCGCGCCGAGCAGACCGGCGCCGTCTTCGTCCACCCGTTCGACGACCCGCGGATCATCGCCGGCCAGGGCACGCTGGGCCTCGAGCTGCTCGAGGACCTGCCCGAGGTGGCGACGGTGATCGTCCCGGTCGGCGGTGGCGGGCTGATCGGCGGCGTGGCCGGCGTGCTCAAGGCGCTGCGCCCGTCTATGCGGATCATCGGCGTGCAGACCGAGCACTGCGCCCCGTTTCCCGCCGCCCGCCGCGAGGGCGGTGCCGTTGCCGTGCCCGTCCGCCCGACGATCGCCGACGGCATCGCGATCAAGCGTCCCGGCCGGCTCACGCTGCCGCTCGTCGACGCGTGGGTCGACGACTTGGTCACCGTCGCCGAGGAGGACGTCGCCGAGGCGATGGTGCTGCTGCTGGAGCGCAGCAAGCTCGTCGTCGAGGGCGCGGGCGCGGTCGGCGTGGCCGCGCTGCTCGGCGGGCGCATCCCGCGCGCGGCCGCCGACGGCCCGACCGTTGTCGTGCTCTCCGGCGGCAACGTCGACCCAGGCCTGCTCGCCCAGATCGCCAACCACCACGAGACGCACGCGGGCCGCCGGCTGCGGCTGTTCACGCGCGTGCCCGACCGGCCGGGCGGGCTGGCGGGCCTGGTCAACGCGGTGGCCGCGGCCGGCGGCAACCTGCGTACGCTCGACCACGTCCGCGACGCCGTCGACCTGCCGGTGCGCGACACCGGCGTGCACCTCGTGCTCGAGACGCGCGGCCCCGAGCACTCGGAGGCGATCGTGGTCGCGTTGCGCGACGCGGGATACGAGGTGGACACCGTCTGACGCCGCCGGCGGCGTCGGAGGCGCCGTTCGACCGTTACGGCGCCGCGGCGGCGAGCCCCTCGAGCGCATCGAGCAGCCAGCCGGCGAGGTAGCGGGCGAACGACGGCCGCACGAGCAGCCGGAACGCGTCGCCGTCGCGCTCCATGATCACGTGGGCGCGCGCGAGCATCGTCTGCGCGCAGCGGTCTGGGCTGAACGCGCGCGGATGGAGGTCGAGCGCGCAGCCCGCCGCCAGCAGGTCACGGACGCGCGGGCCGGAGAGCTCGAGCACGACGCGGTTGGCCGACAGGTCGACGGCCGTCGCCCAGCGCACGCCGGCCGCTTCTTCGACGCCGGCGACCAGCGCGTCACCGCCGCCGGGCTCGTCGACGAGCAACCACTCGTCGGGACCGAGCCACAGCGCCCGGCGGCCGCCGTCGCCGCGCGCGACGGTGTTCGGGCGCACCGGCAGCGCGACGCCGAAGGCGTCGGCCAGCTCCGCCAGCAGCTCGGCATCGGACGCGTCTGCGCGCAGCCCGACCTGGGTGAGCGGCCCGAGGTCGCGGATGCGCACGATCGCGTCGTCGCTGCGCGCGTCGAGCGCGCCGTGCAGGGCGTGCACGGCGCTGCGGGGCTCAATTGCTGGCCGGGTAGCCATCGCGGCGTGCTCCCTCCGGGTCGTAGAGGACGGGCTCGGCGACGGTCGCCGCCACCCAGCCGCCGTCGTGGCTGACGTGGACGGTCTCGCCGATGCGCGCGCGGCCGCCGCGCACGAGCGCGAGCGCGAACGGCCGCTCCAGCGCGACGCTGTCATAGCTCGAGGTGACGTGGCCGGCCATCGGCACCGGCACGGCGTCCGACGGCTCGAGCACGACCTGTGCGCCCTCGGCCACGCGCCGCGCGGGCAGAAGCGCGACGAGGTGCTTGCGGTCCTCGCGCGCGGTGTCGGGGCGGACGTGCGACCGGCGCCCGACGAAGTCGCCCTTGCGCTTGGCCACCGCCCAGCCGTAGCCGAGATCCTGGGGGGTGACCGTGCCGTCGGTGTCCTGGCCGACGATGAAGTAGCCCTTCTCGGCACGCAGCACGTGCATGGTCTCGGTGCCGTAGGGCGTGATCTGATTCGGCGCGCCCGTCGCCGCGATCGCGTCCCACAGCGCGATGCCGTGGTGGCCGGCCACGTTGACCTCGAAGGCCAGCTCACCGGAGAACGAGACGCGGCAGACACGCGCCGGAAGCCCCGCGACCTCCGCCTCGCGGATCGCCATGAACGGGAATGACTCGTTGTCGAGCGCAAGGTCGCCTGCCAGCGGCGCGAGGACGTCGCGGGCGCGCGGACCGGCGATCGCCACCGTGGCCCACTGCTCGGTCACCGACGTGCAGTGCACGCGCAACTCGGGCCACTCGGTCTGCAGCCACTCCTCGAACCACTCTAGGACCGCGGCCGCGTTGCCGGTGGTCGTCGTGACCAGGTACCGGTCCTCGGCCAGGCGCATCGTGACGCCGTCGTCGAACACCATGCCGTCGGCGTGGCACAGGATCCCGTACTTGCACATCCCCGGCGCGAGCTTGGCGAAGTCGCCCGTGTACATCCGGTTGAGGAACGCCGTGGCATCCGGGCCGTGCACGTCGATCTTGCCGAGCGTCGAGACGTCCATCATCCCGACGCCCTCCCGCACGGCCCGGCACTCGCGGGCCACGGCCGCGTCGCGATCCTCATCGTCGACCGGGTAGTACCACGGGCGCTTCCACTGGCCGACATCCTCGAAGACCGCTCCCGCCGCCAGGTGACGCTCGTGCATCGGCGTGACGCGCACCGGGTCGTGCAGCTCGCCGCGATTGCGGCCGGCGAGCAGCGCGAAGCTCAGCGGCGTCGCGGGCGGCCGGGCCGTCGTCGGGGACAGCTTCTCCAGGCCGACGCCCAGCAGCTGGGCCAACACGCCGAGGCCGAGCACGCCCGACGTCCGCCCCTGGTCGGCGCCGGTGCCCAGCGTCGTGTAGCGCTTGATGTGCTCGGGCGAGCGCAGGCCGGCGCGCACCGACCGCTGCAGGTCGGCGACGGTCACGTCGCGCTGCGGGTCGACGAAGTGGCTGTCCCAGCGGCCGTCCGGCGACGGAACCAGCCACAGCGCGCGCGGCGGCGCCGTCGCCGGCGGCGGGCCGGTCACCGG
>JBOGYU010000469.1:0-3777 GCA_050696935.1 Solirubrobacteraceae bacterium
CGGCATTCGCAAGTACGCACGGTTCCGGCGGCCGCCGATCACCGCCTGACACCACCCGGTGACCGGTCATGTGCCCCGGCACACTTCCGGATCACCGTGCGGCGTCAGCCGGCGCCGGCGACCCCCGGGCGACCGCACGTACTTCCGAACACCGGGACTAGGCACGGGCGGCGGCGGCGATGACCCGGCAGGCCTCCGCCGGGTCGGGGGCGCCGAACAGCGCGCTGCCGGCGACGAACGCGGTGGCACCGGCGGAGGCGCACGGGCCGGCCGTCTCGGCGTCGATCCCGCCGTCGACCTCGATCGCCGGCCCGGGGCCGAGCAGCGCGCGCAGCCGCTCGAGCTTTGCGAGCGAGCCGGGCAGGAACGCCTGGCCGCCCCAGCCGGGGTTCACCGTCATGGAGAGGATGAGGTCGAGGTTGTCGAGCACCTCGGAGGCCGCGCTCACCGGCGTGGCCGGGCAGAGCGCGAGGCCGGCGGTGCAGCCGGCCGCGCGGACCGACTGGAGCGCGTAGTGCACGTGCGGCGTCGCCTCGGCGTGGACCGTGATGTGGTCCGCGCCCGCCTCGGCGAAGGCGGTGACGTGGCGCTCGGGGCGCTCGACCATCAGGTGCACGTCCATGAGCGCCCCGGCCGCGTGGACCTGATCGGCGAGCGCCTCCACCACGAGCGGGCCCATGCTGATCGGGGGCACGAAGTGGCCGTCCATCACGTCCACGTGGATCGTGGTCGCGCCCGCCTCGAGCACGGTCGCGACCTGGGCGCCGAGGCGCGCGAAGTCGGCCGCGAGGATCGAGGGCGCGACGCCGTGGGGGACGCTCCGTCCCGTCGGGGGGTCCACTAGATCGGCTGGAGCATCGAGCTCCGGCAGTGGTTGCAGGCGTACAGCGCCGTGCTGGACATGCGCACGATCGTGGAGTGCTCGCCGCAGTTCGGGCACACGGAGCGCAGCTCGAACCGGCGCATGCAGTTCACGCAGCGGTAGCGGCCTGGCAGGTTTGTCGGGCGCAGCCACGGCTCGTGGCAGGCCGGGCAGACGTCGCCGAGGTCGACGGGCTCGTCGGTCACCGGTCCCGCCTCAGCCTCGCGATGAAGGACCCGTCGGTCATCCGTCCCGCCTCAGCCTCGCCATGAAGAAACCGTCGGTGCCGTCACGGTGCGGGAGCGTCTGGACGTAATGCGGCACGGTCGGATGGTCCCAGACCGGCACGTCGGATGGCGGGTCGGCCGGCGCGAAGTCGTCGCGCTCCGCCAGAAAGGCCTCGATCACGCGCTCGTTCTCGGCCGGCGAGATGGTGCAGGTGGAGTAGACCAGGGCGCCGCCGGGCCGCAGTGCGCCGGCGCCGGCGCGCAGGATCGCGGCCTGCTCGGCGGCGAGGGTCCCGACCTGTCGCGGGCCCTTGCGCCAGCGGGCGTCGGGGCGGGCGGCGAGCGTGCCCAGGTCGGAGCAGGGCGGGTCGACGAGCACGCGGTCGTAGGCCCCGGGCTCCTGGCACGCGGCCGCGTCGCCGGTACGCACCTCCACGCACGTCGTGCCCATGCGGGCCGCCGTGCGGCGCAGCGCCTCCGCGCGGTCCGGGTGGCGCTCGACGGCCACGACCCGGCCGCGATCCTCCATCAGGGCGGCGAGGTGGGTGGTCTTGCCGCCTGGGGCGGCGCACAGGTCCAGGACGTGCTCACCGGGCCGCGGCGCCAGCAGGCGGGCCACGGCGGTGGCGGCGCGCGACTGCGGCATGAACAGGCCCGCCCCCCACAGCGGGGAGCCGAAGGCGTCGAACGGGGCGTCCAGGATCAGCCCCTCCGGCAGGCCGGGAGCGGGCCGCGAGGGCACGGGCAGCCGCTCGCGCAGCGCGTCGCGGGTGGTGCGCAGGGTGTTCGCGCGCAGCGCCGCCTCGGCGGGCGCGTTGCCGGCGGCCATCAGCGCGCGTGTGGTCTCGGGACCGAGCGCCTCCCACCACAGCTCCGCGATCCAGCGCGGGTGCGAGTGGCGCAGCGCGGCCTGCTCGGCGGTCCCGTCCGGGAGGGCGTCGACGATCTGGCGCGCCTCGCGCGCGGCCCGGCGCAGGACGGCGTTCACGAGCCCCGCGCCGCGCTTGGAGGCGCCCTTGGCCAGCTCGACCGACTCGCCGACGGCCGCGTGCGCCGGGACGCGGTCCAGGAATGCGAGCTGGAACACGCCGAGCCGCAGTGCGGCGAGCACCCCCGGCTCGAGCCGCTCCACGGGCCGGCCGGCGAGCAGGGCGATCACGTGGTCGAGCGTCGCCCGCCGCTGCACGGCGCCGTACGCGAGCCGGGTGGCGAGCCCGCGCTCGCGCGCGTCGAGGCCGCGCGCCTCCCCGTGGAGCGCGAGGTCGGCGTAGGCCCCTTCCTCGAACACCCGCCTGATCACCGCGTACGCGGTGGCGCGTGCGGGCGAGACCGCGCCGGACGACGCCCGTCGCCGGCCCTCGACCCCGCCGGAGGACGCTCGTCGCCGGGCGTCGCTCGGGCCGTCTGCGGCCGGGACCCCATTTTCGTGGCCGGCCCGCCCGGGCGGGTTAGGCTGACGGTCGCCGCCCTGGTGGGACCGTGTATCGCCGGTTTCTGGTGTTTCGCTCTGGTTCGAAATGGCGCGATTTCCAGGCCGTTTGCAGTCCTCGAACGTTTGTCCAATCACGCGTAAAAACGCTCAACTTCTCGGCGGTGGCGCTAATGCACCCCGTAGAACTTGCCGATAGCTGCCGCGGAAGGGGAATCTGACATGTCGCTGACGAACACGAATCGCGAGGCCCGGCGCACCCAGCGCCCGGTGGCCATGCGCGATCTGCGGTTCGCCGGCACCGTGGCGGCTGGACTGGTGGCCGGGGTGCTCGGCATCGGGGCGCTCAGCGCCCCCATACTCGGATGGAGCACGTGGCCGGACGAGCTCCGGCCCGGCCGCGACCAGGTCGTGCGCCTCCAGGCGCCCGGCGAGCGGCAGCCCGTCGCCGACCGCGATTCGGACCGCTCCGGCGGCCGCACCGGCGCCGGCCCGGCGCCCGTGGCGCTCGCGGTCGACTCCGACGGCGCGACGACGCTCGTCGCCGCAACGGGGACGACCCCCGCCGCCCCGGCCTCCCCCGGCGAGTCCGGGCGCGAGGCCGTGCGCGTCGGCAGCGGCGTCCAGCGCGACCGCTCCGGCACCGGCTTCGGCGGCGGCGGCTTCGACCCCGCGGACGTCTCGGACACCGACGGGGACGGCATGCCCGACGTGTGGGAGCGCCGTTACGGCCTGAACCCGCTGCGCGCGGGCGACGCGAGCGGCGACGACGACGGCGACGGCATCCCGAACAGCGCCGAGTTCCACACCCGCTCGCTGCCTACGAGCGGCGACTCGAACGGCGACGGCATCCCGGACGGCGAGGACGACTTCGACGGCGATGGCCTGCGCAACTCGGTCGAGGTGCGCACCGGCTCGCACGCCTGGGAGCGCGACAGCAACGGCGACGGCGTGGACGACGGGCACGACGACCACGACGGCGACGACGTCCCGAGCGGCGACGAGGAGAACGCCGGCACCGACCCGACGATCGTCGACCCGGCCCCCGTGCCGCCTCCGAGCGAGCCGGCGCCTGGCGACACTCCGCCCGAGCCCGCGCCGCCCGGCGAGCCGCCCGTGGCCACCGAGCCGGACCCGGTCGACGTCGAGGAGCCCGCCGAGGACGACGAGGGCAGCGAGCCCGAGGCGCCGGAGGAGGAGGCACCGGTGGAGGAGCCGGCCCCGCCCGCCGAGCCCGATCCGCAGCCCGAGCCCGAGGC
>JBOGYU010000470.1:0-3773 GCA_050696935.1 Solirubrobacteraceae bacterium
GTGCGGGCCGCACCACGGGGCGCTCTCCCCGGCCACGCTCGGCCCGCTCGCCGGCTCGGCGGCGCTGCTGGCCGCGTTCGTGGCGGTCGAGCGCCGCGTGGCGGTGCCGGTCGTCCGGCTCGGCATCTTCCGCGTGCCCCAGCTCACCGGCGCCAACCTCGCGCTCGCCGCGAACGCAGGCGGCTTCACGGGCATGATGTTCCTCTCCACGCTGTACATGCAGCGGTCGCTCGGGCTGTCGGCCTTGGAGACCGGCCTGCGAGGGCGAGAAGGGACTCGCGTCCGGCGTGCTCCAGACCTCGACGCACCTCGGCGGCGCGATCGTGCTGGCGGGGCTGGCGACCGCCGCGGCCGCGGGCGGCTTCGCGCCCGCGTATCTCTCCACCGCCGGGCTGGCCGGCGAGCAGCGGGATCGTGACCGCCGTCAGCGCGAGCAGCGGGTCGCGCCCCGGCACGTCGTCATGGATCGCGCTGCCGATGACCGCCCAACCGAAGTGCAGGGCCCCGCCGGCCCCGATCCACCGCCACGGGTGCCGTCCCATACGACCGGGCTTCCCGCTGGACCGGGTTTCAGTCCAGCAGCACCAGCTCGAACGCCACCGCGCCGTCCTCGGCCGTCGCCATCCCCATCGTGTGGTGCGGCGCCCGCCGGCGCTCAGTCGGCGAGCCGGGGTTGAAGATCGCGAACCCGTCCACCTCCTCGTGCAGCGGCAGGTGCGAGTGCCCGAACACCACGGCGTCGGCGTCCGGGAACCGCCGCCGCAGCGCCGTGAGCCGGCTCGCCGCCGGCCCGGCGTCATGCACCATCGCGATCCGCGCCCCGCCGGCCTCGACGACCCGTGTGAGCGGCAGCCGCGCCTGCAGCTCCGGGGAGTCCACGTTCCCGCGCACGGCGTAGACGGGCGGCCCGAGCGCCTCCAGCGCCGCCAGCACCGGCGCTTCCATCAGGTCGCCCGCGTGCAGAATCGCGTCGGCGGCCCGCAGCCGCTCCACGCATGCCGCCGGGATCGCCCGCGCCCCTCGCGGCATGTGCGTGTCGCTGATGATCGCCAGACGCATGCGGCGCTAATCTCCCACGCCCAGGCGCCCGTAGCTCAGTGGATAGAGCGCTCGCCTCCGGAGCGAGAGGTCGCAGGTTCGAATCCTGCCGGGCGCGCTCGGGCACGTCCATGTCGCTCAGGACGGGGGATCCGGGCCGGCGAGCACCTGCACCTCGGCGAGCGAGAGCGCGTTGGTGCCGGCCAGCTGCACGCGCACGTACCGTCCGCTGCGACCGACGTCTATGGTCGTGGGCGAGCCGGCCTGCCGAGGTTCGTGGTGGGCCCACACGCCGGGCTGGGCGAGCACCTCCTCCAGCGACCCGGAGGCGAACGGGTCGTCGGAGACGAGCACGTGGTAATCGCTCAAGCGACCGGCGCAGCAGCTGTCCGTGCGGTTCCAGATCGCTATCTGCCCGATCGAGTGGCGATCGCCGAGGTCGACCTGCCACCACGGCTGGTCCTCGACCCGGGTATGAGTCACGGAGCCGCCGCTCCACGCGCCGCTGGTGGTGCCGTCCACGGCACGCGCGGGGAGCCCCCCGTAGTCGACGCTCGACTGTGTCGCCGGCTTGCCGAGCGCGAGATTGGGCCGCTCGACCGCGAGCCGCACGGGGATGCGCAGTGTCCAGTCGTCCGTGGAGACGGAGACGGTCACGTCGTACCTGCCGTCCGGCGCGTCCGCCGGGACGTACAAGATCGACACCGCGAGCCCGTCCCTGCCGTTCGGCCCGTGGCGCCACCCGCTGCGGATCACCCCGTCGTCCCCACCGCTTGCCCAGTCGGGGACGCTCAGCGGCAGCTGCTGCGTCGTGCCGTCGGCGTAGGCGACCGTCGCGGTGGCCTGCGCCGGGCCGTACGAGGCGGAGGTCAGGACGTGCACGCGCCGGTAGCGCCGCGCGGGCAGCGCGAGCGCCCGGCCGTCGGTGACGAGGTTGTTCAGCGCTCCGTCGGCGCCGCTCCCGAATAGGTAAGGCACCTGCCCGAAGCGCACCTCGCCGGCCGGCGGGAGCTGCTCGGCGGGATACGTGTAGCCGCTGCCGTCGAAGTCGCCGTCCTGCGGGTTGGCCTCGGTCGAGATACCGTCGTTGTCGAAGACGCCCGAGAGGTCCACGGTCGTGGTCGGCCCGATCACGCTCACGGTCGCCTCGCTCGTGTAGATGTGGCGCCCCACCTCTGCCGCGAGGTCCAGCGTGTAGTCGCCGCCCGGGGTGCCCTCCGGGACGGCAACCGTGACTGCCACGTCCCGGCGCTCGTGCGGCGCCAGCCGGTCGAAGCGCAGCTCGGCGGGCTCGGCGCGCCAGCCGTCGGGCGCGCGCACCGTCAGCCGCCCCCCGTCGATCGTCTCGTCGCCGTGATTGGCGAGGCCGATCGTCAGCTCGCTCTCGGCGCCTGCAGCTCGGGGATCGTGCCGTCCGCCCGCGGTCCGAAGTTCAGCAGCAGGTGGCCGTTCTTGGAGACGATGTCGACGAACGAGTCGATCAGCTCGTTCGGGGAGAGGTGGTCCTCCGAGCCCTCCTGCGCGTTGTAGCCGAAGGAGCGCCCGATCCCGCGCCTTGCCTCCCATTTCTGCTCGGTGATGTCGGGCTCGACCGCGTACTCCGGCGTCGTGAAGTCGTAGACGCCGTTGCCGCGGTACTGGTGCTCGTCGACGTAGCTCGAGATCGGGCGGTAGCCCGTATACGGGATCGGCGCGCCGGTGAACGGGTTCGTCGGCGGCCCCTGCCCGAACGTGCCGCCGAACCCGCTGTTGTTGGGATGGAACCACTCCGGCAGCGAGTAGTACAACCCGCGCTTGAGGTCGTACCCGCCCCGGTCGGCGGCGTCGAACAGCTCCTGGACGAAGTCACGCCGCGGGCCGAGCCGCACGGTCGTGCGGTCGGTCGTGTCGGTGTCGAACAGCGCCACGCCGTCGTGGTGCTTGCTCACCTGCACGAAGTTCTTCGCGCCGCCGTCCTCGAACAGGCGCAGCCAGGCGTGTGGATCGAAGCGCTCGGCCTTCCACTGCTCGATGAAGCGGTCGTACGGGAAGTCCTCGCCGTACAGCCGGCGGTGCCGCTGCCAGGTCGGGCTGCCCTCGCGGGCGAGCTCGTTCCAGTACCACTCGGCATACGCATTTCCGCCGGATGCCGGGGCGTACGCCGGCACGGCGTACGCGCCCCAGTGGATGAAGAACCCGAGCTTCGCGTCGTTGAACCACTGCGGCACCTGGTGGCGGCGCAGCGACTCCGGATCGGGCGTGTAGTCCTCCTCCTGGGCGTAGGCCGGCGCCGCGGTGAGCGCGAGCAGCGCAACGAGCGCGGCGAGGAATGCACGCATCAGGTCCTCTCCTTCTCGGCATGGATGAACGCCCGGAGCGCGAGCTCGCCGCGGTCGGTGATGACGGTGCCCCACAGCTCGGCGTTCCACAGGTCGAGGCGCAGGTCCACGCCGGTGATGGCGTCCTCCGGCTCCAGGAAGAAGGCACCGATCGGCAGTCGCGCCTTGTCGATCGTGACGCCGTTGCGCGGCGGCCGGTGGTCCTGGACCTCGCTGTGCTGGACGTCGAACCGGAGCGCGTTGCGGCCGGGCGGCTGGTAGATCATCGTCGCCTGGCGGCCGTTGCCCAGGAACGGGCCCTGGTACCAGGCGGTCGGGGTCTGGCCCCACACGAGGTCCTGCGCCGCGAGGAAGGCGGCCCACCGGCGGTCGGTGCGCATCTCGTCGCGCAACGGCAGCGCGCGCGGTTTCCGGCGG
>JBOGYU010000471.1:0-3752 GCA_050696935.1 Solirubrobacteraceae bacterium
TGAGCTGATCGTACGACGTCGCGCCACCGGACCTTCACCGGCTTGCTTGAGCCGGATGCGCTGAAAGGTGCATGTCCGGTTCTTAGGAGGGCCCGGGCGCAGCAATGCGCCCGGGCCTATCCGACAGGAGCATCCGCGCGGCCAAGCCTCTCCTGGCCCGGCTCTTGCATAGGCAGAGCGTGGGCGCGCTGACCGGCCGTGCCGCGTTTCCCTCTCATGGCCTCCGCTCTCGCAATCGTCCGACAGCGGGAGCGGTGAGTATCCCGTTAGAGGATCCCCCAGTGGACACTCTTGACCGGCCGAGTCCGCGCCGCTCCAACCGCTGGATCTCGGCCACCCGCTCGGCTCGAGTGCGCCGCTCGGCCAGCGCGTGGTTGGCTCGCTCACCAATCGGGCGGCGTACGTGGTCGGCAGGAGATGGCCGCGGGACTCGCCTCGACATGCTGGCCCGCACGTTCGCAGAGCGTACCCCGCTTCCGTACCAGAGCTGCAGTGGCTCGGTCGCCGCTCGTGCTGGCGACGCTCCGCCGCCGAACAAGGTGCACGCGCTCAGACGGGCCCCAGGGCGGCGAGCACGGCGTCCAGGACGCGATCGGGGCCGAAGCGGATCACGTCGTCGGCGACCACGCTGCAGGCGTGCTCGGTCGCCGCGAGTTCGGCGCGGGCGGCGCGCTCGTCGAGCGCCGCGGTGTTGAGTGCGACCGCGGCGACGCGCGCGGGCCGGACGGGTCGGCAGACCGCCTCGTAGGCCCGTACAAGCTCTGGCAGCGAAGGCAGCGGGACCTCGCGATAGTTCCGGATCGCGGTTGCCCGGGCCTGGTGCACGAGCACGAGGACGTCGGGCACCGAGCCGTGCAGCAGTCCCAGTGTGACGCCCGAGTAGGCGGGATGAAAGAGTGCGCCCTGCCCTTCGAGGAAGAGCAGGTCGCCGCGCTGCGCTCCCTGTTCGACGAGGCGCTCGGCGGCGCCTGCGACATAGTCGGAGATGACGTGGTCGACCGCGATCCCCCACCCCGAGATCGCGATGCCCGTCTGGCCGGTGGCCACGAACACCGACCGGAGCCCGCGCGCCCGTGCGGCACGGTCGAGCTCGAGCGTCACGACCTTCTTGCCGACCACGGTGTCGGACCCGACGCTGTGGACGACCCGCAGGTCGGCGCGGCGGGCGCCCGGGCCGCGCGGTACGTCGAGGTCGGACGGGACGAGGCGTAGGTCGCGCAGCCGCACGCCCCCGGACTGCGCGGCGGCGCGGAGCTCGAGATCCTGGCCGAGCAGCGTGTGTAGGCCGGCCTCGACGTCGAGGCCGGCGTCGATCGCCTCCAACAGCATTGCGCGCCATGTGGGGTCGAGCTTGCCCCCGGTTGGCGCCACGCCGATCAGCAGGCAACTTGCGCCATGACCGATGGCCTCAGCCACGGACGCGACGATCGGCACCGGGCGCAGGCAGAACGGGACAACCTCGTCGGTGGTCCGGCCCGCGTGCTGGGAATCCACCACCGCGACCACCTCGCGCCGGCCGTAGCGGATGACGCCATGGGCGGTCTTCGCGTGGAAGTCGGCGAAGAGCCCCTCGGCAAGGATCGCGAGCCGCTCATCGGTCATCGAGCCGGCCGTACCCCTAGGCCCGGATGTGACGACGGCGTCACCCGCCCCGCCTTGAACCCAAGGCCGGCGAACGGCGGATCCACGATGAGCAGGTGACCGTCTAGGTCCACATCGTCGGCAAGGCACGCGATCTGGGCGGCGGCAGCGATCCCCAGCTCGGACTCGATCATGCACCCGAGCATGACCCGCAGCCTCAACGCGCGGGCGGCGTGGATCATGCGGACCGCCTCGCGCAGCCCCCCAGCCTTGGCGAGCTTGACGTTGATGCCGTCGGCGTACGCCGCGATCGGCGCGACGCTGGCGAGATCCCGGCAGCCCTCGTCGACGAGCACCGGCAGCCGCGTCGACAGCTCGCGCAACGCGCGAAAGCTCTCCACATCCTCGGCCGGAAACGGCTGCTCGACGAGCTCGACACCGAGCTCGATCAACGCGGGCATCAGCTCGCGCGCGCTCTCCAGCGTCCAGCCCTCGTTGCCATCCACCCGGATGCGAGCCGCGGACTCCCGTCGCACGGCCTCCAGCCGCGCGAGGTCATCTGGGCCGCCGACCTTCACCTTGAGAATCGGGAAGCCGCACGCGCGGCGAGCCCTGTCCGCCGTGCCCTCGACCGTGTCGATCCCGATCGTGTACGACGTCGGCGGGCCGGTCGGCGCGAGCCCTAGCAGCCGCCACACCGGCTGGCCGACGCGCTTGCCGATCCAGTCGTGCAGGGCGGCGTCAAGCGCGCACTTGGCGGCCTGCTCGCCCGGCCGGGCAGCGAGCCGCCGTCCGATCGCCTCCAGCGCGAACGGATCGTCGCCCAGCGCGGCTGACACGTCCGCGCTCAGGAAGCCAAGCGCCGACTCGACCGTCTCACCCCAGTAGTACACCGGCGTCGCCTCGCCGAGCCCGACGACGCCCTCGTGCTCGAGCTCCATGCGCACGACCTCCTGCACGCGCCGGGAGGTGCGCGCAATCGTGAACGGCTCGGCCAGCGCGAGCGTCGCCTTGTGGGCGCGAACATGCACGCGCCCAGACTGGCACAGAGACTCGGCCGGGCCGGCCTCCGGCGTCGCGCTTCGCTCGCTCGGGAAGACGCGCCCGATCCGCTGACCGCCGGAAGCCAGTCGTCGACGCAGGGAGCTCGCACGTGGCGCCTCATCGGGCGCGAAGTCTCGGGACCGACCGCTCATCGCAAATCGCAGACGGCGTCGAACACGGCCGTCCAGATGTCGCCGGTGCTGATGGCGCACACCGCCGGATGGTCGGCGTTCAGCACCGTGCCGGTGGGCCCGACGTCGACGTCGAGCGGCCGTGTACGGCCCCTCGTTGACCGGCAGTGGGGGCTCCAAGCCGCCGACCACCGTAGAAGGGAGAGATAGCGGCGGCTGACGAGCCATTTCGTCTCTTTGAAGGACGGCGAGATATCAACGGCGTCGTTGCGGGCTCGGGCCCTTCTGCGTCGCGCGGCAGTGGGTGCTGAGTTCACTTTCGGCGCTTGGTTTGCGCACGTTGTCGGTGCAGCTACCCCGGCTTCTCAGATCGTTTGTGGGCGGTTCAGGCGGCCAGACGAATGGAGGAGCTTGCCTGCCCGGACAGGATCGGTCGCGCGAGACGCGCTGGGGCGAGCAGACAACGGCGCTCGCGCGCTAGCCTCCCGGCGCGCGAGCTGCACACTGCGCCGGCGCAGGGACGCGACGAGGTGGGGATCGACGACGCACTCGCGGCGCAGCGCGCCGGGCTGGCGCACCGCCTGGCTTCGACGAAGAGCGGCGCGCTCGACGGCCGCGACACAGGCGCGTCTACTACGACGCGGCCACCTTCACGCACCAGCTCGGGGTGGCCGGGTAGATCGATCAACCAGCGTCCATTGCTCGGCGTAGCGCCGGACGCGAAACACATCTCCGCCACGGCTATACGATCGTGATCCCCGTTGGGTTCAGATGGGCTCGACCGGTGGCCGCGATAGCCGCGTCCGGAGACAGTCGCGGCTCCGGGCGGATCGCCCACATGGCGGCCGACGGCACCTCCAAACGAGGAGTGGACCTCCCCCGCTTCGGTGGACACGGGGTTGTTAGGCGGCTTGGGCCGTTGACGTTGACTTGTAATTGATCTTGTTGATGGATGCGAGCCGCGAAGCGGCGAGACTCGCACCGGCTGGCCTGAGA
>JBOGYU010000472.1:0-3750 GCA_050696935.1 Solirubrobacteraceae bacterium
GGCCCCGGTCGACTACGTGAACCCGCGGACGATGCCCTGACGGGCGTGCAGCGAAGGGAGAGGGCGGCCATGGCCGCCCTCGCGCTGCCCCGCCGACCGGGCGCCTATCCGCTCGGCCGCACGAGCTTGAACGCCTTCCCGGTCGTCCCCGAGGGGCCGGTCTGGTCGGTCGTCAGGACGTACATCTCGCCGGCCGGATCCTGGCCGAAGCCGAGCACGTAGTGGCCGAGGCGCCCCGTCGGGGTCCTCGCGATTCGCAGCTGCTGCATCTTCCACAGGCCCCGCTTGCGCGGCATGGCGACGAACAGCGACCCGTCAGGCTCCTCGAACTCCCGGCTCCAGTCGCCGAAGACGTAGCGGCCGAAGAACTGGGGCAGCGCCCTGCCGCGGTAGACGTGACCTCCGACGACAACCGCGCCGAGGCCGCCGGGCTGGTGGTGGTTGGCGTACTCGATCACCGGGTCGATGAGCGGATCGCCGGCGCGCGGATGCGTCCCGCCGACGGTATCGGGGCACTCGGCCGGCGACTCCTCCGGGTTGTCGGTCGAGAAGCAGTGCGTGCCCTCCTTGACGTTCCAGCCGAAGTTGCCGCCCTTGACGGCGATGCTCACCTCCTCCCAGAGCTCCTGGCCCGCGTCGCCCACGAACAGCTCGTGGCTGCCGCCCATGTCGAACGACATCCGGTACGGGTTCCGGAAGCCGTACGCCCACGTCTCGTCGCATCCGTCGGCGCAGCCGGGCGCGCCGGCGAACGGGTTGTCGGCCGGGATCCCGTACGGATCGCCGCTGTCGACGTCGATCCGCAGGATGTCCCCGAGCAGGTTCTGCTGGACGTCCTGGCCGTTGCCGCCGCCGTTGGCGGCGTACCAGTCCTCGACGTGGCCGAGCCCGACGTCGTTCGCCCCGCCGCCGTCACCTACGGAGATGTAGAGATAGCCGTCGCTCGGCCCGAACACCAGTGTGCCGGCGTTGTGGTTGAACTGCGGCTCGTCCACCTCGAGCAGGACCCGCTCCGACGCCGGATCCGCGCGATTCGGGTCTCCGGCCGAGACGTGGAACTCGGAGACGCGGCTCGTGTGGTTGTAGCCGGCGGGCGCACCCGCACGCAACGGCGCGCTGTAGTAGACGAACAGGCGGCCGTTGCCGGCGTAGCCCGGGTGGAACGCCAGGCCGAGCAGGCCGCGCTCGTCGAAGTCGGGCATCAGCGGGACGATCCTGCTCCGCAGGTCGAGGAACGGCTCCGACCGGAGCGTCCCGTCGGCGGCCAGCACGCGGACGACGCCCACCTGATCCACGATGAACAGCCGGCCACTCCGATCCCCGGCGCTCACGGCCGTGACGGGTGACACGAGGCCGTCCGCGACCTGGCGAAGGCCGACCGCGGGACCTTCCTGCTCTTGCGCCCAAGCCGGCGCCGCGGGGCCGGCGAGCACCGCGATGCAGATGGCGAGGACAACACGAATTCGTTGCGATCCCATGACTTCCCCCCTTCTCCGGGCCACCGTACCTCGCGGAGGCCGAACGCTGGATCGGGATCCACTTACGACATGCTCCTACCCCGCTCGAGTAACAGGCACCCGTCTGCCGCTGATCCCGACCGGCGCGAATTTGCGGGCGCTTTCAGCGCGGATGATGGGACTCGAGCCCACCGTGCCCCGGCCCGACTGCCGTCCTTTCCCGGCTCAGGGACGCAGCCGAAACGGCGGATAGCGGTCGGTGACCAGGATGAAGGCGTAGCCGACCACGCGGTTGTGCCAGCGGATCACGCCCTCGACGTAGCCGAAGATCCCGCGCGGGTAGCGGCCCGTGAACAGGATCGCGAACCATGCCGCGATCACGGCGAAGAACGCGCCGATGTAGAGGAAGAGCAGCACGACGTAGTGCGGAATCGCCAGGAACCACTTCACGATCGGCAGCCAGCGGTTGAGGTCGTGCCGCGCGTCGGGATAGCCGAAGTCCAGGCGCACAGACTGCTGCTCGTCGGTCGCGGGGTAGCGGTCGTTCATCAACGCCACGTAGATCCCCACCCGGTTCGTGAAGCGCAGCAGCTCGAGGTTCCAGTCAAACCACCAGCGCGGGTACTTCTGCCGGAACAGGATCATCAGCAGCGGCGGCAGGAACAGCAGCCCCGTGCCGCCGACGGCGATCGTCGTCGTGCCGCCGCCGCCGTCGAGGCCGCCACCGCCGGTGTAGCCGCCGATGCTCGCGAGCACGATGGCGATCGGGATGACCGTGAAGATTCGGAACGCGGTCGTCAGACGGTCCAGCTTGCGATCCGGATACTCGACCGCGAACCGCACGGGATACTCGTCGTTCACGCGCTCACCCCTTTGACTCGGTGCGTTTTCGACCCGGGGGCCTGCCCGGTGCCTCGGGCGGACCGTACCTCAGCGCATGCCGTCCCCATGAGCCGCATGGCAGGACGCACAGGCGGTCGGGGCCTACCTGGGCCGGTCGATCATGGCGCCGCTCGCCGAGTCTGGCGGCTGCCTGCTCCGGAGTGGCCATCGCGATGGGTTTCCGTGCCCATTCCGTGCCCACCACCTATGCGTTCGGCACTCCGCCGAGGGGCCGAGAGGCGGTACTGCCCTCCTCAGCAGCTAACTGACCACGCGGGCGTCGATGCCGGGCAGGCCGTCGAAGGCCTGGGCGTCGGTGGTGAGGATCGCGCGGCGGGTGGCGGCCGCGGTTGCGGCGATCTGGAGGTCGTGCGCGCCGCGAGGCCGTCCCGCGCGGCGGGTGTGGGCGAGCAGGCGTGCGTGCTCCCGGGCGACGGTCAAATCGTAGGGAATCACCGGGATCCCGGCGAGCATGCCCTCCACGCTCGCCGTGCGCCGGGGCCGCCGTTGGTCGTCGGCGAGCTCAACGCCGACGAGCAGCTCGGCTGCAGTGACGGCGGCAAGGGCGAGGTCCGCGTCGTCGGGAATGGTGTCCGCAAGCGGGGTGCCGCCGCGCTCGAGCGCTACGAGCACGCCCGTGTCGATGATCAATCGCTCCACGGATCGTCCGCCGCGGCCTCGCCGGCGAACGCGCGGAGCGCTCGAACCTCGTCAGCCCAGTCAGCGTCGGGCGGATGGGCGGCGAGGATCGCTTTCAGGGCGGCGCCGGTCGCGCTCGGCGCCGGTGCTATGGAGGCGACGGCGTGTCCACGGCGGACGACGACGAACGACTCTCCGTGATGCTCGACGGCGTCGAGAAGATCCGAGAACCGCTTGGCGGCTTCCGTGGCGGTGATCTCACGCATAGATCGGATTATCGGATATGCATGGCCCTAGCGCAACCTCAAACAGGGGGTCCGCATCCGCCGATGGACTCCAGAGGCTGCCGCCTCGTCGTCCCGGTCGACTTGCCGTCGGTCGCCTTCAGTGCCGTGTCGTGCGCCGTGAGCATCGTTCGGCGCGGTCGCGTCGCCGCCTTCGACGGGCTCGTCGCGCTGCGCGTGCACGCGGTCGGTGCCGGCCCCAGGGTCGACGGCGACGTTCGTCGGTGAGGAGACCGAGGCCGTCTTCGGTGTCGCGCCGGGCGGATTGCGCGCCGTGGCCTGGCCGGCTGCCCCATTGGCCCTTGCCGGCCGCAGCGGCGCTGCGAGAGGATTGCGCTCACATGCCCCTGACGCACGCGTTGTACCGCCGGCCCGAGAAGCGCGGCGGCGAGGAGCCGGTCGCGACCGAGGCGCCGCCGCCGCCGCTCGCGGCGGCGCTCGCCCTCCAGCGTACCGCCGGCAACCACGCGGTGGCCGGTCTGCTCGCC
>JBOGYU010000473.1:0-3746 GCA_050696935.1 Solirubrobacteraceae bacterium
GCCCCCGCACCGCGCTGGACTCGGTCGAGGGCGAGCTGTGGGCCGACGCGACGAGCGCCCGCGAGCTCGAGTCCAGCACCCCGCCGATCCGGTTCCGCTACCGCCCGGGGCGCTAGCGGCCGGAGGGGCCCGAGCAGACTGCCTGCTGGGGGCGCCCGGGGAGCGCGTCCTCCCACTCGAGGGCGGTGAGCTCGCGCCCGGCGACGAGGCAGGCGTGGCGCTTCCACGCCTCCGGCGACATGTCGAAGCTGATGCCCTGGCCGCGCGTGGAGATGGCGAACAGCCGCGACCCGTCGGGGCTGAGCGCGGCAGAGGCGAAGGTATCCGGCTCGAGCTGGAGCGGCGCCCCGATCGGCTTCTGGGTCTCCACGTCCCACAGCACGACCGTCCCGTCGGCGGCGGCGGCGACCAGCGTGCGGCCGTCGGGCGAGAACTCGGGGAACGTGATCCGCGCCGTGTGCCCCTCCAGCGGCCGGCCGACCGCCTTCCAGGTCTCGGTCGAGTACAGGCGTCCCCTGCCGTCGTACTGGCCGACGAAGAGCAGCCCGCCGCCGGGCGAGAACGCCACGGAGCGCGAGAAGTCGCCCTCCCCCGCGAAGTCGCCGATCCGCAGGCGCTCGACGAGCCTGCCCGTGCGCACGTCGCGGATGTCCGTGCCACGCTCGACCGCCGCGGCAGCGAGCAGCTTGCCGTCCGGGCTGAACGCGATCGAGCCCGCTGCGGTTCGGGCGCGGAAGCCCGTGAGGGTCCGCCGGCGCACGTCCCACACGCGCAGCGGCTGCGGCCGCCGAACATTGACCTCGGCTGCGGCGAGCAGCGTGCCGTCGGGTGAGAAGGCCAGCGCCTGGGAGTAGTTCCGCATCCCGCTGAGCTCGCCCGCCGGCGCCAGGGTCTTCGCGTTCCAGAGCGTGAGCCGGCCTCCCTCGCCCGTCACGGCGAGCAGGCGCCCGTCGGTGCTGAAGGCGACCGAGGCGGCGCTGCCGTCGATCGCGCGCACGCTCGCGCGTCGCCGGAGCGTCCGGGTGTCGATCAGGTCGACCATGCCGTCGCTGTGCGTGAGGGCAAGCGTCCGGCCGTCCGGGCTGACCGCGATCCCCCTCGGCGTGTCGGGGAGGGCGAAGCGCCTGCCGACGTCGAATCGCCGGTCGAGCCGCCGGTCTCCCGCGAGGTCCCACAGGATCGCGCGTGTATCGGTGGCCGCGGTGAGCAGCGTCCGTCCGTCCCCCGAGACATCGAGCCCCCCGACCTCGCCGCTGTGCCCAGACAGGCGCTGCGCGATCGACCCGCGCTCGACGTCCCAGGCAAGCACTCCCCCGTCCGCACCCGAGGTCACGAGCGTCCTTCCGTCGGGAGTGAAGCTCATCCCGAGCACCCAGCCGTCGTGGCGGCCCGTGAGCGGCCGGATCCGCCCCGAGCCCAGATCGAGCAGCCGCACCCGTCCACTCCGCGACCCCAGCGCGAACCGCCTGCCGTCGGGGCTGACCGCCCCGGCGACATCCCCGTGCGGGTAGGAGCGCACGACGCGCAGCGGCTCGGGGTCGACCTCCCACGTGCGGTCGTCCCTCGCGCTGGTCAGGAACACGCGCTGCCGGTCGGCGGTCTCGGATGCGTACCAATGCGACGTGTACCGGCCCACCAGGAGCCGGTCGGTCACCGCTCCCGTCTCCCCGTCGACGCGGTACAGCGGCGACGCCGGGCCGTCCGGGAAGGCGCCGTGAACCTGACGCACCAGCAGGCCACCGGGGAGGAACACGACGTTCGCCACCACGTACGGGGCCGCCTCGCGGAGCGGAGGCAACGCCACCCGCAACCGGCGCCGGCCGCTGCGCAGGTCGACGAGGTCGACGACCGCGTTGTGCGCCGGGTCGCCGGGATCCAGGGAGCTGATCGCGAGGGTCCGGCCGTCCGGCGAGAATCCAACCTGCTGGATGAGCCCACCCTGGATCCAGTATGGCTCGCCGACCGGGAGCCGGGTGGCGGCGTCGTAGACGCTGACGCTGCCGCGCTCGTCGCCGATGGCGATCAGCCGTCCGTCGGGGCTGATCGCCGCCGCGTACATGCGCCACCCGTAGTCCACGACGCCGAGCGCCGCCGGGTTGCGCAACAGCACCGACAGCAGGTTGCTCCTCGTGGCCGGCGACTCGTCGAGCTCCACCGCCGCGCGCGTCAGCAGCAGCGCCCGGTCGAGGCGCTCCTGGTTGAGCGCCTCGGCTCCCAGGCGCTGGGCATCGGCGGCCACTGCCGCGTCACGCGCCTCGCCGCGCTGGTTGAGAGCCACGACGCCGGCGACGAGCGCGAGCGCCAGCAGCGCGGCGACACCGGCCAGCAGCGTCCGCAGGCGGCGGTTCGCCCGCCGCTGGCCCTCCGCCTCACGCTCGGCCTCGGCGCGGCTTGCGTCGATGAAGGCGCGCTCGAGCTCGTTCAGCTCGCGTTCGTGGCCGGCGATCCAATCGAGCGCGGATGCCAGCCGGGCGCCCCGGTAGAGCTCGCCCTCGTCACGGTCCCCGGACTGCCAGTCGCGCGCCGCGTGGATCAGGTGGTGGTGCAGCCGCCGCCCCTCCGCGTCCTCCTCGAGCCAGCCGCGCAGCCGCGGCCACTCGCGCAGCAGCGCCTCGTGCGCCACCTCCGCCGTTCCCTCGCCCACCGTCACCAGGCGACTCGCGGTCAGTGCGTCGAGGACGGCGGCGGCCTGCTGGTCGCGGTCGATCTCGAGCTCGTCGAGCGGCACCCGGCGGCGCACGACCGCGGCGCCCTCTCCCGAGCCCGCCAGGCGCAGCAGGATGCGCCGGGCCACCGGCCTCTCGTCCGGGCCGAGCGTCCCGTACGCCTGCTCGGCCAGCCGCGCCACCGCTCCCTGCACGCCCCCGGTCCGCTCGTACGCGGCAAGCCCGATCCGGCGCCCGTCGCGCCCCTGCCAGAGCTCCAGCAGCGCGGTCGAGAGGAGCGGGAGCCCGCCCGCCTGACCGGCCACGTCGTCCACGAGCCTGGTCACCAGCTCGGGCTCGAGGAGGAGGTCCGCCCTGCGCGCCGGTCCCTCGATCGCGCGCGCGAGCTCCTTCGGCTGCATCGGCCCCACCAGCACCTGGCTGGCGCCGAGCAGGCGCGCGAGCCGGGGATGCGCGGCGCAGGCGCCGTAGTAGTCGGCCCGCAGAGCCAGCACGACGAGCACACGGCCGTCGTCGCGCTGCGCGGCGTCCGCGAGCACGTCCATGAACGCGGTCCGCTCCGCCTCGTCGCGGCATGCGGCGAAGGTCTCCTCGAACTGGTCCACGGCCAGCACGAGCCGAGCGTCCGGCTCCGCGCGCGCCAGGGCGGCGCCGATCGGGTCGCCCGCGCCGTCCGGTGCGCCCAGCGCCCGCCGCAGGCCGTCCAGCGGATGCTCGCCCGGGCGAAGCAGGACCAGTCGCCAGCGCTCGCTGCGCGGCAGGACGCCGCTTGCGAGCGCCGGCAGGAGTCCCGCGCGCACGGTCGATGACTTGCCGCTCCCCGATGGACCGACGACGCCCAGCAGGCTGGCTCCCACGAGCCGGGCCACGATGTCCGCGACCAGCCGCTCGCGCCCGAAGAAGTAGTCGGCGTCGGAGACGTCGTAGGAGGCGAGGCCCTTGAAGGGGCAGACGGGGATGGCCTGCCGCCGTGGGGTCGCCGAATAGCGGTCGGCCCGCTCCCGCACGGTCTCGAGCTCGACGACGTTCGATGCCAGCTCCGCCTCCAGGTCCCGCAACTGGCCGCGGTGGGCCGCGGCG
>JBOGYU010000474.1:0-3739 GCA_050696935.1 Solirubrobacteraceae bacterium
GCCGGCGCGCGCTGGCTGGACGGGTATCCGCTTGACTTCGGGGCGGTCCGCGAGGACCATCGCGCCCGATGGTGAGCACACCGGGTCGTCGCCGGTGGCCGGCACGGATCGCCGGCCTGCTGGGAACCGCCGCGCTGCTGGGCACCGGCGGCGCGATCGCGGTGATGGTGGTGCCCTCGGCGAGCGAGGAGACGGTGGTCCCCGTCGCTCCCGCCGCCACGCCGACGCCTGACCCCGCCGCGGAGGAGCCGCGCAAGCCGAAGCTGACGAAGGCGCAGCGCCGCGCCCGCCGCGCCGCGGTGGTCACGCTGACCGAGCAGGGCCACGAGCCGGTGCGGCTCGCCGACTACGTGCCTCGCAACGACCTGCGCGTGCTGATCGGCCGGCCGTCGGACGACGACGGCGGGCCGCGCCGGGCGTTCTTCTTCGCGGGCCGGGAGTTCATCGGCACCGACTCCGAGTCCCCGAGCGCCCGGCTGCGGATCGTCCGCTCCCGCAACCGCTCGGTCACGCTCGCGTACGCGGTCTTCGAGGGGAGCGAGCGCACGAGCACCGTCCGCGTGCGGTTCCGCTGGGACGGCACGGCGTTGACGCCGGAGGGCACGATCCCCGACGCCTTCGTGCGGGTGCCGGCGACCTGAGAACGAGTGCGGCTTACTCGCACTCGCAAGCTCGGGCGAGACCCCGTATGCGGCTTACTCGCCCTCGCAAGCTCCGGGCGAGACCCCGTATGCGGCTTACTCGCACTCGCAAGCTCGTGCGAGCGCCTTAGCATGACGATCATGTGCGGGCGGTACACGCTCACGACCGTCGGCGGCCGGCTCCTCGCGGAACGGTTCGAGCTGACGGATCCCGACGGGCTCGAGCCGGCCACGCTCGGGCGCTTCAACGTGTGCCCGACCGAGCCGATCGCGATCGCCACGGGCAACGGAACGCGGGTGGCGCGCACCGTCCGGTGGGGCCTCGTGCCGCCCTGGGCGCGCGAGCTCAAGGGCTTCCAGCCGATCAACGCCCGCGCCGAGACCGCGGCGACCAGGCACCCGTTCTCCGACCTCATGGGCCGGCCGGACGGGCGCTGCCTCGTCCTCGCCGACGGCTGGTACGAGTGGCTGCGCGAGGAGCGGCGCGGCGGCCCGCGCGTCCCGTTCCGCTACACGATCGACGGCGGGGCGCCGTTCGCCTTCGCCGGCCTCTGGCACCGCCGGCGGGTCGCCGGTGAGGTCGTGCTCTCGGCCTGCATCCTCACCTGCGCCGCGAACGCGGTGTGCGCGCCCGTGCACGACCGCATGCCGTGCGTGCTGGCGGCGCCGGAGGAGGAGGCCGCGTGGCTCGCCGGGGACGACGATCCGGCGCTGCTCGCGCCGCTCCCCGCCGAGCGCACCGCCGCGGCGCCAGCGAATCCCGCCGTCAACAAGGCGGGCGTCGAGGGCGCGCACCTGCTCACGCCCTGACGGCGCGGCGCGACTTCTGGCAGGGTCCCGGCCCGTGAGCGAGGGTCAGCTGGCATTGGTCGTGGGGGTGCTGCTCGCGGCCGGACTGGCCGCGTCGCTCGCCGCCGGGCGCCTGCGAATGCCCGGCCTGGTGCTCGTGCTGCTGCTCGGGATGGCGATCGGCTCCGACGGCGCGGGCTTGATCGAATTCGGCGACTTCGAGCTGGCCCGCCAGGTCGGGGTCATCGCGCTGGCGTTCATCCTGTTCGAGGGCGGCCTCTCGACCGGGTTCGACGAGATCAGGCCGGTGATCTGGACGTCGATCGCGCTGGCGACGATCGGGACGGTCGTCACCGCGGCCCTGACGGCGGTGGCCGCCGGCCTGCTGTTCGACCTGGAGCCGCTCGAGGCGCTGCTCCTGGGCTCCACCGTGGCCGCCACCGATGCGGCCGCCGTGTTCGCCGTGCTGCGCGGCTCGACGCTGCGGCGGCGGCTGGCGCGCACGCTGGAGGGCGAGTCGGGCATCAACGACCCGATCGCGATCCTGCTGATCATCGGGTGCATCGAGGCGCTCCAGGACCCCGGCTTCGGGGCCCTGGACGCCGCCGTGCTCGTGGTCGAGGAGCTGGCGATCGGGTTCGCCGTCAGCTTCGCCATCGCCTGCGCGGCGGTGCTGTTCCTGCGCCGCGTGCGCCTGCCCTCCGCCGGCCTGTACCCAGTCGCGTCGATCGCCACCGGTGCGCTCGCCTTCGGCGCCGCGGAGACCCTGCACGGCTCCGGGTTCCTGGCGGCGTTCATCTCCGGGCTGGTGCTCGGCACGGCCTCCACCCCCGCACGGCGCACGATCGTCACGTTCCACGACGGCCTCGCCTGGGTGGCGCAGCTGGGGCTGTTCCTCACGCTCGGCCTGCTCGTATTCCCGGGTCAGCTCGACGACATCGCGCTCGAGGGCGCCGTGGTCGCGGTCGCGACGGCCGTCCTCGCGCGGCCGGTGGGCGCGCTGCTCGCCACCGTCGGGGCGGGCTTCAAGCTCAACGAGCGATTGCTCCTGGGCTGGGCGGGCCTGCGCGGCGGCACGCCGATCGTGTTCGCCACGTTCCCGGTCACCGCGGGGATCGACGACGGCATGCTGATGTTCAACGTCGCGTTCTTCGTCGTGCTGCTGTCGACCATGCTGCAGGGCACGACGATCCAGCCGGTGGCGCGGCTGCTCGGCGTGACGTCGGATGAGGTGGCGATCCCGGCGCCGCTGGTGGAGCCCGTGCTGCTGAGCCGGCTGGGGGCCGAGGTCGTGCAGTTCCCCGTGCGTGCGGGGGACGCCGTGGTGGGCCATCCTGTGCGCGAGCTGGGCCTCCCGCGCGAGGCGCTGCTGAACGTGATCGTGCGCGGCCAGCGGGCGATCCCTCCGCGCGGGTCCTCGATCGTGCAGGAGGGGGACCAGCTGCACGTGATCGTGCGCCAGGAGGTCGCGGTGGAGTTCCACGAGCTGCTGCGGCGCTGGCGCACCGGGCCGCTCGAGGCCCGCGCCCGCCCGCGCCCGCGGGTGCTCAGCCGCCCGGCGGTGACCACCGTCCGCCCGTGGGAGCCGGGGGACGGCGACCCGTCGCGCCCGACCGAGGTGTCCGGCCACGCCGTGGTCGAGCAGCTGCGCACGCGGCGCGACGAGCCCGGCGCGCTGGTGGCGCTGGCCGACGGGCGGTTCGCGGCCACGGGCCGGCTGCTCGCGATCGGGCCGTCGTCGGAGCTCCAGGCGGTCGCCCGCCGGCGCCTGGCGCGCGCCGACTCGCCCGGGGAGCGGGCGTGGTGGCAGGAGGTCGTGGGAGCACTGGCGCGCTAGTCCAGCAGGTCGCGCTGCAGCGCCACGGCTACCGCCGTCGACCGGTCCGAGACCCCGAGCTTGCCGTACAGGCTCAGGAGCCGGGTCTTGACCGTGCCGGGGCTGAGCTCGAGCCGGCGCGCGATGTCGGGCGCCGACCGGCCCTCGGCCGTCAGCTGCAGGATGTCCCGCTCGGATTGGGTGAGCTCTCGCACCCCGATCTCGGTGGGCGACGCCATCAGGGCGGCAAGGTAGCGCGTCCGCCGGTCGGTACGCTGCCACCCTTCCTGCCGTGGACGCATGCTCCATCCTCGGCGTGCGGCCGGGCGCGAGCGAGAGCGAGGCGACCGCGGCCTACCGCGAGCTCGCCAAGCGCTGGCATCCGGACCGCGGGGGCGGGGAGGAGGCGGCGCGGCGGATGGCCGAGATCAACGCGGCGTACGACATCCTGCGCGCCGGCGCCGCCCACGCCGCGCCCCCGCCGGTGGAGCCC
>JBOGYU010000475.1:0-3738 GCA_050696935.1 Solirubrobacteraceae bacterium
CTCCAGGTGCGCGTGGGCGACGCGCGGGTGACGCTCCGGCGCGAGCGGTCCGCGTCCGCCGACCTGCTCGTAGGCGACGCGTTCGGGGGCCGCTCGGTGCCGTGGCACCTCGCCACGGTCGAGTTCGCCGATGAGATCCGGCGCGTGCTGCGGCCCGGCGGGCTGTACGCCCTCAACGTGATCGACTACGCACCGCTGCGGCTGGTCCGGGCCCAGGCCGCCACGCTGCTGCAGGTGTTCGAGGACGTCGCGCTGGTCGCACAGCCCGGCGCCGGCGGCGGGCCGTCCGGCGGCAACCTCGTCCTGCTGGCGGGAGCCGTCGGCGAAGCCGTCACCTCGCGCGGTGCGCGGACCTACGGCCGCGACTACGTCGTCCGGTTCGCGGCCGGCGCCGACGTGCTGCGGGACGACGACGCGCCAGCCGACCAGCTGCTGACGCCGCGCGCCGAAACATCGCCGCCCACGTATATCGTCGGCGCCGACGCGCGACACCAAGAGGGGTGATGGGGATGAGCGTGAAGGTGAGAGAGGCGATGACCGAGGAGGTGCTGACCATCACGCCCGGCCGCACCCTGCGGGAGGCGGCCCGGTTCATGATGGAGCACAACGTCGGCGCCGTGGTCATCATCGACCCGGAGGAGCCGGGGCCGGGGATCGTGACCGAGCGCGACCTCGTGCGCTCGCTCGGGTCCGGCGAGGACCCGGACACCGAGTGCGTCAGGGATCACCTCACGTCGCGGGCGACGTTCGCGGACGCCGACTGGGACCTCGAGAAGGCCGCCGACGCGATGGCGCGCGGAGGCTTCCGGCACCTCGTGGTGGTCGAGGACGGCGAGGTCCGCGGCATCATCTCGATGCGCGACATCATCCAGGTGTGGCGACCGAAGTGAGCCACCGCGCCGTCGCGGCACGGACCGCGTCGAGGTCCGTCCGGAGGCTGTGGTTGCCGCGCACGGTGACGATCTCGCGCCCGCGGCCGCCGGCCGGCATCCCGAACGGGTCCGAGTCGCCCTGCACCACGAGCACCGGCACCTGAACGGCGTCCAGCTCCGGCTGGCGGGTCTTCTCCGGCCGCCCGGGCGGGTGCAGTGGGAAGGCCAGGCACAGCACCGCCGCCGCGCCGCCCGCCGCCGCCGTCCGGCAGGCCACGCGCGCCCCGGCGGAGCGACCCCCCGCGACGAGCGGCAGGTCGCGCAGCTCGCCGTCCCGCAGGTGCTCGACCACCGCCGTCCACGCCGCGTCGAGCTGGTGCGCCGGCGCCGGGGAGCGCCGCCCCGCAACGAGGTAGGGCTGCTCGACCAGCGCGACGCTGACGCCGACCGAGAGCGCGGTGTCCGCGGCCGCCACCAGGTCCCGCGAGCCCACCCCTCCCCCGGCCCCGTGGCCGAGCACGAGCGCGGCGACCGGGGCGTCCGCCGGCCGCAGCTGCACCCGCGCGGGCCCGTGCGGCGTGTCGACGTTCACAGCGCGGTTGTGACGGGACCGGGGCGCTCGCGGTCGCGTTCGTAGGCGGCGATCGCGGCCTCCTGCCGGAGCGTGAGGGCGATGTCGTCGAGGCCGTTGAGCAGCCGGTGGCGGATGTCGGGGTCGAGCTCGAACGGGACGGCGCGGCCGGAGAAGCGGACCTCGAGCGCCTCGAGGTCGATCTCGGCGGAGCCCGCCGCCATCAGCGCGCGCACCTCGTCGTCGGGGAGCCGGACCGGGAGCAGCCCGATCTTGGTGCAGTTGCTGAAGAAGATGTCCGCGAAGCTCGCGGCGACGACGGCCTCGAAGCCGTAGTCCTGGAGCGCCCAGGGGGCGTGCTCGCGGGAGGAGCCGGAGCCGAAGTTGGGGCCGGTGGCGAGGATCGGGTTGGCCGGCAGCGACCAGCCGGGCTCCTTCGCCCAGTCGTAGAACAGGAACTCGCCGAAGCCGGTCCGCTCAACGCGCTTGAGGAACTGCTTGGGGATGATCTGGTCGGTGTCCACGTCGGCGCGGTCGAGCACGCTGACGGGACCGGAGATCAGGCGGACTGGCTCCATTATCGCGCTCCGCATGGCCACGACACTGCCGCTCGTGGTGTCGAACCGGTTGGTCTTCTCATTGCCATCGTCTGATATCGACGAAGTGGCCCTCGATGGCGGCCGCGGCGGCCATCTGGGGCGAGACGAGGTGGGTGCGGCCGCCGCGGCCCTGGCGGCCCTCGAAGTTGCGGTTCGAGGTCGAGGCGCAGCGCTCCCCGGGGGCCAGGATGTCCGGGTTCATGCCCAGGCACATCGAGCAGCCGGCCGTGCGCCAGTCGAACCCGGCGGCGCGGAAGACGTCGTCGAGCCCCTCGGCCTCGGCCTGCGCCGCGACCTGCTGGGAGCCGGGCACGACCATCGCGTTCACCGTCGACGCCACCCGGCGGCCCTTGACCAGCTCGGCCGCGGCCCGCAGGTCGCCGATCCGGGAGTTCGTGCACGAGCCGATGAACACCCGGTCGAGCCGGATCTCGGTCATCGGCGTGCCCGCCTCCAGGCCCATGTAGCGCAGCGCCCGCTCGTCGCCGTCCGAGGACGGGGCGGGCACCGCGTCGGTGACCGGCGCGACCATCGCGGGCGTCGTGCCCCAGGTCACCAGCGGCGACAGCGCGCTCGCGTCGACCTCCAGCTCGCGGTCGAACGCCGCGCCCTCGTCCGTGCGCAGCGAACGCCACTCGGCGACCGCCGCGTCGAAGTCCTCCGGCGCGCCCTCGCGGCCGTGGACCCACTCGAACGTGACGTCGTCGGGCGCCACCATCCCCGCGCGCCCGCCGCCCTCGATCGTCATGTTGCAGATCGTCATCCGGCCCTCCATCGAGAGCCGCTCGATCACCGGGCCGGCGTACTCGACCACGTGCCCCGCCGCGCCGTCGGTCCCCATCCGCCCGATCGTGTCCAGGATCAGGTCCTTGGGCGTGACCCCGAACCCCAGCTCGCCCACGTACCTGATCCGCATGCCGCGCGGCTTGCGCTGGGCCAGGCACTGCGTCGCCAGCACGTGCTCGACCTCGCTGGTGCCGATCCCGAACGCCAGCGCCCCGAACGCCCCGTGCGTCGCCGTGTGCGAGTCCCCGCACACGATCGTCATCCCCGGCTGCGTGACCCCGAGCTCCGGCCCGATCACGTGCACGATCCCCTGACGGGAGGAGCCCAGCGAGTAGACCGGGACGCCGAACTGCTCGCAGTTGCGCTCCAGCGTCTGCACCTGCACGCGCGAGAGCTCGTCGCGGATCCGCGCCGCCGCCGGCGTCCCGTCCGTCGGCACGTTGTGGTCCGCGGTGGCGAGCGTGCGGTCCGGCCGGCGGACCGTCCGGCCGGCGAGGCGCAGGCCGTCGAACGCCTGCGGGCTCGTCACCTCGTGCACCAGGTGCAGGTCGATGTACAGCAGGCCGGGCGCGACCTCGTGAGCGGCCCAGATCTTGTCGAACAGCGTGCTCATGAGCGGCGCAGCCCCGCCGACACGACGGCCAGCAGGACGGCCTCCTCCTTTCCGGGGTTCTCGAACCGGTGGCGCAGGTCGGCGTCGAACGTCACGCAGTCGCCCGGCGCGAGCCGGTGGCGCGAGCCGTCGACGTGCAGGGTGACCTCGCCCGCCTCCACGACGGCCGTCTCACGGGCGCCCGGCTCGTGCATCGGCGGGTCGCCGGGGCCGCCGGTCGTGGCGCCCGGGGCGAGCCGGTGGCGGGAGACCTCGGCGCGCAGGCCCGGCAGCGGCGGGCTCAGCACCTCGTAGCGG
>JBOGYU010000476.1:0-3737 GCA_050696935.1 Solirubrobacteraceae bacterium
CGGCGCCGACTTCGTGGCGCGCGGCGCCGACTTCGTGGCGCGCGGCGCCGACTTCGTGGCGCGCGGCGCCGACTTCGTGGCTCGCGGCGCCGACCTCGTGCCCCGTGGCGACGACTTCGTGCCCCGCGGCGACGACTTCGTCGCGGCCTTCGGCCTCGCCTTCGTCGCGGTCCCGCCGCCCTCCTCGGAGGCCGGGCGGGTGCGGCCGAGCCGGGTCGGCCGGGTGGAGGGTAGGCTGCCGAGGACGCTCGGCTGGGCGGCCTTCTTCGGCTTCTTCTTCGCGGACTTTTGGGCCATCGCGTCAGAGTTGGAACGCAATTCGCGCCCGAAGACCCGCTCTCACGGGGTACAGTCATCGACCGAGGTGGGCGCTCCCTGCGTTGACTTCAAAAAATATAGCGCCTAGACTCGCGCCCTAGGGTCGTGCTTCCCAGCTTTCCCGAGGGTCCGAGGGTGCCGATCTAGGCGGTGTGTACGCTCATAGCCCCGTCCTTCCCGGCGGTACCTAGAACGGACATCGATGTCAGTAGTTGACCTCCAAGAACTCGAAGAAGTGAAGGGCCTGCTCCTGAAGGGGCAGCAGGTCGGCGTGCTCACCTTCGCCGAGATCGCGACGGCGGTCTCGGAGATCGACCTCGACGAGGCCGACGTCGAGGAGCTGCACGGCTACCTGGAGCGGTCCGAGATCGAGCTCGTCGAGGAGCTCGACCCGGCGCTGGCCGCCGCGCAGGTCGAGCGCGCGCCCGACAAGCGCGGGCGCCGCAAGAAGACGACGCTCGACCTCAAGCCGGACATGACGACCGACTCCCTTCAGCTGTTCCTGAAGGACATCGGCAAGGTCAGGCTGCTCACCGCCCAAGAGGAGGTCGACCTCGCGCGCCGGATCGAGCGCGGCGACCTCGACGCCAAGCAGAAGATGGTCGAGTCCAACCTGCGGCTCGTCGTCTCGATCGCCAAGAACTACCGCAACCAGGGCCTGCCGTTCCTGGACCTGATCCAGGAGGGCACGCTCGGGCTGGTCCGCGCCGCGGAGAAGTTCGACTACCGCAAGGGCTTCAAGTTCTCGACCTACGCGACCTGGTGGATCCGCCAGGCGATCGCCCGCGCGCTGGCCGACAAGGCGCGGACGATCCGGATCCCCGTCCACGTCGTCGAGAAGCTGAACAAGATCGGCCGCGCGGAGCGCAAGCTCGTCACCGAGCTGGGCCGCGAGCCGACCGCCGAGGAGATCGCCCACCACACCGGCATCGAGCCGGACGAGGTGGAGTCGATCAAGCGCTCCGCCCAGGCGCCGGTCTCGCTCGAGAAGCCGGTCGGCGACGAGGAGGAGTCGGAGTTCGGCCAGTTCATCGCCGACGAGCGCGCCGAGTCGCCGTACGAGCGCGCCGCGGAGATCCTGACCAAGGAGGCGCTCCGCGAGGCGCTGGAGAACCTCTCCTACCGCGAGCGCCGCGTGCTCGAGCTGCGCTACGGCCTCGGCGGCGAGCACCCGCGGACGCTCGACGAGGTCGGGCGCACGTTCAACGTGACCCGCGAGCGCATCCGCCAGATCGAGAACCAGTCGCTGAAGAAGCTGCAGAGCCTCGCCGAGGCCCAGAAGCTGAGGGACGTCGCCTAAAGCGCCGCCGCGTCGGGGCCGATCTATGCCTCGACATGGCTTTTGATCTTGATCGCGCGCTTCGCTACCTCATCGCTGCCGAGGGCTCCGACCTTCACCTGAAGGTCCCCTCGTATCCGCTCATCCGCCTGCACGGGCACCTGGAGCCGATCCCGGACACCGAGCGGCTGTACCCGGAGAACACCGAGCGGGCGCTGAGCGACATGCTGCAGGACAACGAGAAGATCGCCGAGTTCGAGTCCGAGAACGAGGTCGACTTCTCCTACGCCGTGGAGGGCCTCGGCCGCTTCCGCGTGAACGCCTTCCGCCAGCGCGGGTCGGTCTCGATCGTGATGCGCGCGATCCCGGTCGTGATCAAGTCGGTCGACGAGCTGGGCCTCCCCGAGGTCGTCACCAAGCTCGCCGAGGAGGAGCGCGGGATCCTGCTGCTCACCGGCACGACCGGCTCCGGCAAGTCGACCACGCTCGCCGCGATGATCGACCACATGAACCGGGCGATGGCCAAGCACATCGTCACGATCGAGGACCCGATCGAGTTCCTGCACCGCGACCGCACGTCGATCATCAACCAGCGCGAGGTCGGCGCCGACACCGCGTCGTTCAAGCGCGCCCTGCGCCGCGTCCTGCGCCAGGACCCGGACACGATCCTGATCGGGGAGATGCGCGACGAGGAGACGGTCCACACCGCGCTGAGCGCGGCCGAGACCGGCCACCTCGTGCTCTCCACGCTGCACACGGTCGACGCCTCGGAGACGATCAACCGCATCATCGACTTCTTCCCGCCGCACCAGCAGCAGCAGGCGCGAGCGATGATCGCCGGCACGCTGAAGGGGATCGTCTCCCAGCGCCTCGTGCCGACGGCGGACGGCAACGGCCGCGTCGCGTGCTGCGAGATCCTCGTGATGACCGGCCGGGTGCACGACATGATCCTCGACCCGAAGCTGACCGGTCAGCTGCCGGAGGTGGTCGCCGAGGGCGCCTACTACGGCATGCAGACGTTCGACCAGCACCTGCTCCAGCACCTGCAGGCGGGGCGGATCACGATGGAGTCCGCGATGCGCGTGGCGACGTCGCCGCACGACTTCAAGCTGATGGTCGCGGCCTCCAACAAGCCGGCTGACGGCGGCTCCAGCCCCGAGGCCACGTACAACGGCTCGGCCCCCACCGCGCCGCCGCCGGCGCACGAGCCCGCGAGCCCGCCGCCGCCGGACGACCCGCCGATGACGGTCGACCTCGCGCAGCCGTCGCCGCCGCCCTCGGCCCCGCCGCCGGGCGTGCACTACTAGGATCCGCCCTCGTGCAGACCACCCTCGCCCAGTTCAACGAGACAAAGTCCCAGGACGCGTTCGCGCTCCAGAACTCGAAGCTGCTGAAGGTGCGCCTGGACCAGGTGACGGTCCAGGCCAAGCTCGGCTCGATGGTCGCCTACCAGGGCGACGTCACGTTCGAGCACGCCGGCTCCGGCGGTGTCGGCCGGATGCTCAAGAAGGCCGTGACCGGCGAGGGCGTGCAGCTCATGAAGATCACGGGCACCGGTGAGGTGTTCCTGGCCGACCAGGCGCAGGACATCCACCTGATCTACCTCGAGAACGACCACGTCACGGTCAACGGCCCGAACCTGATGGCGTTCGACTCGGGGATCGACTGGGACATCCGCCGCGTCGAGGGCGCCAGCGGGATGATGGGCGGCGGGATGTTCAACCTGTCGCTCCAGGGCACCGGCTGGGTGGCGATCATCTCCGACGGCCCGCCCGTGCTGCTGAACGTGGCCGCCGCGCCGACGTTCGCGGACGCCCAGGCGGCGATCACGTGGTCGTCCGGCGTGCAGACCGGCATCCGGACCGACTTCAAGATGAAGAACCTGATCGGCCGCGGCTCGGGGGAGACGATCCAGATGTCGTTCTCCGGCCAGGGCTGGGTGCTCGTGCAGCCGTCCGAGGGCCAGGTGGCCGGCGCGGCGCAGAAGCAGTCGGGCTCGAGCGGCAGCGGCGGCCTCGGCGGCCTCCTGAACAACTAGTACCGGTGTTCGCAAGTACGTGCGGTCGCCGGTGGTCGCCGGCGCCGGCTGACGCCGCACGGTGATCCGGAAGTGTGCCGGGGCACATGACCGGTCACCGGG
>JBOGYU010000477.1:0-3722 GCA_050696935.1 Solirubrobacteraceae bacterium
GTGCCTAACTCGGGCGCACTCTAGCCTGGATTATTCACGAACGATGAGACAGAAGAGCCACCGAGCCCCTCAAAGGTGCTATAGAAGCGGTGTCGAAGCGTTTCTAAGCACACACACGAGGAGGCTCGATGGCTACAGCCTGTATAGCGCAACTGACCTTCGGAGACCAGACGTTCCTCAAGCCGGTGACCGTGGCCTTCGACCAGGCGTACGCCAGCTCCGACGGGGGGCTGCTGCTGCTCAAGGCCCTGGATACGCGCCTTGGGCTGACCCGGACGCTGGCGGGCGGCCTGCGCGATGGGCGCCAGCCGGGCAAGCTTCAACACTCCGTGCTGGATCTGGTGCGGCAGCGCGTGTTCGGGCTGGCGCTGGGCTACGCCGATTGCCACGACGCCGCACGGGTGGCCGACGATCCGCTGCACAAGCTGGCGTTGGACCGCGACCCGCTGACCGGCGCGGCCCTGGGCTCGCAGCCCACGCTGTCGCGGTTCGAGAACGCCATCAGTCGCCCGGCGCTGGGCCGCCTGTTGCACGGCGTGGCCGACACCGTCATCGCCACGCATCGCCGCCGGCTGGGGCGCCGGCGCGTGCGGCGCATCACCATCGACCTGGATCCGACCGAGGATCCCACCCACGGCCAGCAGGAGCTCAGCTTCTTCAGCGGCCACTATGGCTCCTGGCACTATCTGCCGTTGCTCGCCACCCTGACCTTCAATACCGAGTCCGAGCAGTACCTGGTCGGCGCCATGCTGCGCCCGGGCAACAGCGGCGCGCAGGGGACCCTCGGCGTGCTGCGGCGACTGTTCGGCAAGCTGCGCCGGGCCTTCCCCCGCGCCCAGCTGCGCGTCCGCTTGGACGGCGGCTTCGCCGGCAACCCGCTGCTGGACTTCTTGGAGGCCGCGGGCGTGGAGTACGTCGTGGCCCTTGGCAGCAATGCCCGGCTGGCCCAGCGCGTCCGCCGGCTGCTCGGACGGGCGCGGCAACACCAGCGCACGACCGGCGAGGCCGTGGCCCTGTTCGGCGAGACGCGCTACGCCGCCCGGCGCTGGTCGCATCGGCGCCGCGTCGTGATGAAGGCCGAGGTGGTGGTGCATCCCGGCCGGCCCCCCAAGAACAACCCCCGGTTCGTGGTGACCAATCTGCCCCTCACCCCGGCCCACGTCTACCAGGTCTACCGGGAACGGGGCGACATGGAGAACCGCATCAAGGAGCTCAAGCTCGGCTTGGCGCTGGACCGCACCAGTTGCGCGCGGTTCGCGGCCAACGCCTTCCGCGTCCTGCTCACGGTGGCGGCCTACGTCCTGTTCCAAGAGCTGCGGCGGCGGGCCGCCCGCACGGCCTGCGCCGAGGCCCAGGTCTGGACGCTGCGCGAGCGGGTACTCAAAGTCGCCGCCTGGGTGCAGCGCTCCGTCCGGCGCATCGTGGTCCATCTGCCGCGCGCGTTCCCGTGGCGCCTCACCTGGCAGCAGCTCGCCGGGGCCGTCGGCGCCACGCCCTGACCGCGGCCCGCGCCCTGCCATCAATGACCCCCGCGTGTCGGGGTCTCTCTCGGCGACCCTCTTGGCCCTGGGCCTTGCTGCGCCTCGGGGCTCCCGCCGTCCGGTCCGGGCTCGCATGCCCGTCCCGATCGAATGTGCCGACCCCGAAGACCGCCCTCTGCGTGTCACGCACGGGCTCCGCCAGTTCCTTCGGTGCCTTCATGAATAATCCAGGCTAGGTCGGTCCGCCGATCTGTGCTTGTAGCGCCTTGATCTTCGTCGCGTTGAACTCGATCCCAACGACGTGACGAACCGCCCGCGCGTGACCTTTCAGGTGCCTGTCGACACCGGCATCGCGCTGATGGTCGATGTGATGCGCAGCGGCCGGTGGCTCGATGCCTCGAAGCACCCAACGGTGCGGTTCACGCTCAGCCGGGTTGTCTCGCCGGCCGGGGGGGCCGCGATCGAGGACGGCAAGACCCTCCAGGTGCAGGGCGAGGGGATCCTCGCTCTCCGGACTGCTTGCCTCGCACACAATCGTCACGGTAGAATCGCCTCCCTATGCCCGCCCGGCTCGGCGTCGACGTCGGCGGCACCTTCACGGACCTGGCGCTGTGGGACGAGGCGCGCGGCCGGCTCTCGGTGTTCAAGCTCCCGTCGGTCCCGGCGAGCCCAGAAGACGGCATCCTCGCCGGGCTCTCCGCCATCGCCGCGCGTGAGGGCCTGACGCCCGCGGATCTCGGCTTCGTCGCCCACGGCACCACGGTCGCGACGAACGCGCTGCTCGAGGGACGAGGCGCGCGCACCGCGCTGCTGACCACGCGCGGCTTCCGCGATCTGCTGGAGATCGCGCGCCAGAAGCGCCCCGACCTCTACGACCTCCAGGCGGACAAGCCGCGCCCGCTCGTCCCGCGCGACCTGCGGCTCGAGGTGCGCGAACGGCTGCTGCCGGACGGCACGGTGCGGGAGAAGATCCGGCTCGAGGACGTGCGCGAGGCGCTCGATCGCCTCGCCGCGCGTGCCGACGTCGAGGCGATCGCCGTCTGCTTCCTCTACAGCTTCCTCGATCCGGCGCACGAGCGGCTCGCCGCCGAGGAGATCCGCGCGCGCCGGCCCGGGGCCTGGGTCGCCCTCTCGTCCGAGGTCTCGCCCGAGTTCCGCGAGTACGAGCGGCTGTCGACGACGGTTGTCAACGCCTGCCTCGGCCCGGCCATCAGCTGCTACGTCCGCCGCTTCGGCGAGGAGGTGCGCCGGCTCGGCGTTCCGGAGGCGCCGTACATCAACCAGTCGAACGGCGGGATCATCTCGATCGCATCCGCCGCCGCCCAGCCGGTGCGCACGCTGCTCTCGGGTCCGAGCGCCGGCGTGATGGGGGCGGCGTGGGTCGCGCGCGCTGCCGGTGTCGGCTCGCTGATCACGTTCGACATGGGCGGCACCTCCACGGACGTCGCGCGCGTCGAGGGAGGCGAGCCGGTGATCGCGAGCGAGCGCACGATCGCCGGTCATCCCGTGCGGATCCCCGCCCTCGAGATCGAGAGCGTCGGCGCCGGCGGCGGCAGCGTGGCGTGGGTGGACTCGGGCGGCGCCCTCAAGGTCGGACCGGAGAGCGCCGGGGCGGCGCCGGGGCCCGCGTGTTATGGCCGCGGGGGCACCCGGCCGACGGTGACGGACGCCAACGTGCTGCTCGGACGTCTCTCGGGCGCGCACCTCCTCGACGGCGGCATGACGCTGCATCCGGAGCTCGCCGCCGGCGCGGTCGATCGGCTAGCGGCGTCGCTCGGCGTGAGCCGCCTGGACGCCGCGCGCGGCATCCTCTCCGTCGTCCAGACGAACATGCTGGGCGCGATCCGCGTCGTCTCCGTGCGCAAGGGTTACGATCCGCGTGACTACACGATGGTCGCCTTCGGCGGCGCGGGGCCGCTCCACGCGGCGGCGCTCGCGCGTGACCTCGGCATCGGCCAGGTACTGGTGCCGCCCGCGCCCGGCATCCTCTGCGCGCTCGGCCTCCTCGTCGAGCCGTTGCGACTCGACCTCGTGCGCACGCGCGTGGCGCTGCTCGACGGGCCGGACAACGATCTCGAGCACCCGTTCGAGGAGCTGGAGGAGGAGGCGCGCGCCTGGCTCAACCGCGAGGGGGTGGCGCCCGCGCGCCGGCGGATCGCGCGCGCGTTCGACCTGCGCTATCTCGGCCAGAACTTCGAGCTCCGGGTCGCGGAGCCCGCCGGCCAGCGCGGCGACCTCTCC
>JBOGYU010000478.1:0-3718 GCA_050696935.1 Solirubrobacteraceae bacterium
GGCCGCACGCCGCGTCGATGTCGCGCCCGCGCGTGAGGCGGACCGTCGCGCGCAGGCCGTGCTCCTCGAGCGCCGCCTTGAACGCGGCGATCGCCGCGCGCGAGGAGCCCTCGTACATCCCGGTCGGGTTGTACGGGATCAGGTTGAGCTTGTAGATCCGGCGGTCGAGCAGCCCCGCGAGCTGGACTGCCTGCGCATACGAGTCGTTGACCCCGGCGAGCATCACGTACTCCACGAACACCTGTCGCCGGCGGCGCGCGTGGTAGGCCTCGCAGGCGGCCAGCATGTCGGCGATCGCGTACCGGTCGTTGACCGGCATGATCCGCGACCGCAGCGCATCCTCGGGCGCGTGCAGCGAGAGCGCGAGCCGGATCGGCATGTCGGACTCGGCGAGCCGCCGGATGCCCGGCACCCAGCCGACCGTGGAGATGCCGGTGCGCCGGTGCGTGATCCCGACGTCCGGCAGCCGGCACGCGGCGTCCAGCACGTGGTCGAGGTTCATCATCGGCTCGCCCATCCCCATGAACACCAGGTGGTCGACCGGCTCGATGCGCCGGAAGTGCAGCACCTGGTCGAGGATCTCCGACGCCGTCAGGTTGCGGCCGAACCGCATCGAGCCGGTGGCGCAGAACGAGCACGTCAGCGGGCAGCCCGACTGCGAGGAGACGCAGACCGAGCGGCGGCCGTCGCGGTAGCGCATCAGCACCGCCTCCACGGCGCGGCCGTCGTGCGTGTGGAAGAGCGCCTTCACCGTGCCGTCGGACGCCCGCGCCTCCCGCTGGAGGGCGAGCGAGGAGAACGGCACCTCGGCCGCCAGGCGGCCCCGCAGGGCGACCGGCAGGTTCGTCATCTCCTCGTAGCCGCCGGCGCCGCGGGCGGCCCACGACCACACCTGCCGCGCGCGGAACGACGGCTCGCCGGCGGCGGCCAGCCGCTCGTCCAGGAGCGTCAGGTCCACGGCCGCACACCGGCGACGATTCGTGGCCGCACGCGGCGGACGACTCGTTGCGGTCGGGAGGTCACGATGCCCGTATGGTGGCAGCGTCGTGCGCCTCGCCAAGTACCTCGCCCACGCCGGCGTCGCCTCGCGGCGCGCCTCCGAGCTGCTCGTGGTCGCCGGCCGGGTGAGCGTCGGCGGCGAGGTCGTGCGCGACCCGGCGCGCGACGTGGACGGCAGCGTCCCGGTCGCGGTCGACGGCCGGCCGGTGCGGGTCTCGAACGGGCTGCGCGCGGTGTACGCCGTCAACAAGCCGCGCGGCGTGGTCTCCACCGCACACGACCCGCAGGGCCGGACGACCGTCGTCTCGCTCGTGCCCAGCAGCCGCCGGCTGTACCCCGTCGGCCGGCTGGATGCCGACACCACCGGGCTGATCCTGCTGACCGACGACGGCGAGCTGGCGCACCGGCTCACGCACCCGTCCTTCGAGGTCCCGCGCACCTACCAGGCCAAGGTCCGCCGCCCGCCGGTGCGCGAGGCTGCGCTGCGCGCACTCCGCGACGGCGTGGAGCTCGACGACGGCAGGACCGCGCCGGCGCGCGTGAAGCGCCTCGCTCCCGACCGCCTGGAGATCACCATCCACGAGGGGCGCAGGCGCCAGGTGCGGCGGATGTGCGAGGCGGTCGGGCACCCCGTGATCGCGCTCGAGCGGGTGCGCTTCGGGCCGCTGTGGCTCGGGAAGCTGGAGGAGGGCCGGCACCGCCGGCTGACCGCGCAGGAGGTCGAGCGGCTCCGGACATCGTCCCGCCCATCCCGCCGGTAGGCTGCCCCGCCCATGCGGCTGATCGCGCTCCGCGGCGCCACGACCGTCGAGGCCAACGAGGCCGAGTCGATCCTCGCCGCCACCCAGGATCTGATGGGCCAGCTGCTCGCCCGCAACCGGCTCGACGCCGACTCGATCGTGAGCTGCGTCTTCACGCTCACCGCCGACCTCGACGCCGAGTTCCCGGCGGTCGCCGCGCGGCGCATGGGGCTGAGCCGCGTGCCGCTGCTGTGCGCGCGGGAGATTCCCGTCCCGGGCTCGCTGCCGCGCGTGATCCGGGTGCTCATGCACTGCTATCCGCCGGTGGGCGTCGACCCCCAGCACGTCTACCTGGGAGAGGCGCGCCGGCTCCGGCTGGACCTCGAGGGCGCTCAATAGACTGGCCCTCGATGGCGATCGAGTTCGCGAGCAAGGTCGGGCGGATCCCGGTCTATCCGGCCGCCGACGGCTACGCGTCCGAGGGGCCGATCGCCAAGCTGGCGTCCAACGAGTCGCCGTACCCGCCGGTGCCCGAGGTGATGGAGGCCATCACCCGGGCGCTGCAGAGCCTCAACCGCTACCCCGACCCGACCAACTCCGCGCTCCGCCGCAAGCTGGCCGACCGGCACGGCGTCCCCGCGAACCGGATCGCGATCGGCAACGGCTCATGCGACGTGCTGCTGGCGGCCGGGGACGCGCTGCTCGAGCCCGGCGCCGAGCTCGTCTACGCGTGGCCGTCCTTCTCCGTCTACCCGCACCTCGCCGCGGCGTCGGGCGCCCGCGCGCTCGAGGTCCCGCTCGACGCCGAGCACCGCCACGACCTCGAGGCGATGCGGCAGGAGATCACGGTCGCCACGCGGCTCGTGATCGTCTGCAACCCCAACAACCCGACCTCGACCGCGCTCCCGCTGGAGGAGATCGCCGCCTTCGTGGCCGACGTCCCCCGCCACGTCGCCGTGATCCTCGACGAGGCCTACTGCGAGTTCAACGTGCTCCAGGACCCCGACGAGTCGATCGAGCTGCTCCCCCGCCACCCCAACCTCGTGCTCCTGCGCACGTTCAGCAAGGTCTACGGGCTGTGCGGGCTGCGGGTCGGCTACGGCCTGTGCGGCTCGGAGGAGTTCCGCACCGCCGTCGACCAGGTGCGCCAGCCGTTCTTCTGCAACGCCGCCGCGCAGGCCGCCGCCCTGGAGGCGCTCAACCACCAGGACGAGGTGACGCGCCGCGTGGAGCGCAACCTCGCCGAGCGGATCGGGCTGGAGGACGGCCTGCGCGAGCTCGGGATCGAGCCGGCCGACTCCCAGGCCAACTTCGTCTGGTTCGACCTCGGCGAGGGCCGCGACGAGCCCGAGATCGTGCGCGGCCTCGCCCAGCGCGGCGTGCTGGTCCGCGCCGGCACCTCGCTCGGACGGGAGGGCGCGCTGCGGGTCACCGTCGGCACCCAGGCCGAGAACGAGCGCTTCCTGGAGGCGCTGGGAGCGCTCCTACAGGGCGGGTAAAGGGGTCTGACCCCTTTATGGAACTGGCACAACGGCCCCCGCACCCCGCGCTCGCGGCGCACGTGCGCAACCTGGCGGGCTGGCGCGAGCGCGAGGACGGGCCGGTGCGCCGGCGGGAGCTTCCCGGCGGGCGGGTCGTGCTCGTCATCTCCTTCGGGCCGTCGATGGACGTCGACGGGCGCCGCTTCACGTCGTTCACCGGCGGCCTGTACGACGAGCCGGCGCTGACCGAGCACGACGGCGAGTCGCACGGGATGCAGGCCTATCTCACGCCGCTGGGCGCCCGCCGCCTGTTCGGGCTGCCGATGGGCGAGCTCACCGGGCGGGTCGTGGAGCTCGAGGACCTGATCGGGGCCGAGGCCGCAGAGCTCGCCGAGCGGCTGTACGAGGCTCCCGGCTGGCCCGCGCGGCTCGACCTGCTGGAGCGCGCGATCGCGCGCCGCGTCCTGCACGCGCCGCCACCGCCGCCCGGCCTGGACC
>JBOGYU010000479.1:0-3696 GCA_050696935.1 Solirubrobacteraceae bacterium
TTCCGGCGCCGGGCGCGCTCTGGATCGAGACGGTGCCGCCGAGCGCCTGCGCGCGCTCGCGCATGCCGCGGAGGCCCAGGCTCTCGTGGGCCGCCGCGCAGCTGGGGTCGAACCCGTGGCCGTCGTCCCGCACGACGAGCGCGAGGTCGTCGCCGGAGGCCAGCTCGACGGCGACGCGCGCCGCGCCCGCGTGCTGGCGCACGTTCGTCAGCGCCTCCTGCAGGATCCGGTACGCAGCGCGCGCGACGCCGATCGGCAGCGTCGACGTGTCGCCCGTCACCGCCCAGGTCACCTCCAGGCCGTCGTGGCGGCGCAGGCGCGCGAGCGTCGACTCCACCGCCTCCTCGAGCGTGTGGGCGTCCAGCGCGCGCGGCGACATGTCGATGATCGCCCTGCGCACGTCGGCGAGCTCGAGGCGTGTCAGCTCGACGATGCTCTGCACCCGCCGGGCGGCCGGCTCGTCGCGGTCGCGGAGGTCGTCCCGCAGCGCCTCGGCGACGCCGGTGATGGCCAGCGCCGCCTCCGCCACGGTCTGGTAGAGGTCGCGCGCGAGCCGGGAGCGCTCGCGCTCGGTCGCCTCCTGCTGGATCGCGCGGCGCATGCCGCGGTGGCGGCGGAGGTTCTCCAGGAAGACCGTGATCTGGTCGGCGATCTGCTGCGCCACCGGCACGTCCTGCTCGCGGTAGAAGCCGGCCGTCCGGCTGACGAAGTTCAGGACGCCGATCGGCCGCCCGTGGAGCCGCAGCGGCACGCTGAGCAGCCCGCGGAAGCCCGCGGCGGCGATCACGCGGTCCTCGCGGCCGACGATGCGCGTGTCCTGGCCGAGATCCTCGGAGACCAGCGGCCGGTTGGCGATGACGATGCTGCGCAGGCCGACGTCCTCGAACGGGATGATCACCCCCTCGCCGGGGATGATGGGCGAGGTCGCGACCGCGAAGCGCTCGAACGTGCGGCCGTCGTCGCTGAGCAGGTAGGCGCTCAGCCGGTCGTGGTCGAGCAGCCGCTTGGCCTCGCCCGCGAACGCCTCCATCACGGACGACGCGTCGCTCGCCGCGTCGACCGGCAGCGGCGCGAGCGCCGCGTGCCCGACGCCCTGAGCGGCGAGCAGGCCGACCCGGCAGGCCACGATCGGGTTCACGTGGCCGAGGAAGTCCGCGTCCTCGGCGGCGTCGCAGACCTCGAGCACGCCGAGGCTCACGCCGCCCGCGTGCAGCCCGGCGAGCACGCCGCCGTCCTCGCGCGACGCCGGCTCCCCGCGCTCCGCGGCCAGCTCGAGCTGTCGCGTCGAGATCCGCGGGAACTCGTGACCGGCGGGACTGGAGCCGAGGGCCTCGAAGCCGTCGACGGTCCTGCCCCACAGGCGCGTCGGGCGGCGCTCGCCGTGGGGATCGAGGTGCTCCGCGACCGCCCCAGCCACTTGCGTCCAGTCCGAGGCATTCGCGAGACTCGCGCTTATCCGCACGAACCCGAGGTAGCGCCGCTCGATCGACTCGTCGAGGTCGAGCAAGCTAGCCATCGTCGACAAGATTGAACACTCCGGGTCGACCTGTCCACCGAGAAGGTATATCGTAATACCATCATGGTCCAGCCGACAGGGAGGATGCATGGCTGTTGAGCGGTTGGAGAACGCGCCACTGGCGGACCGAGCGCGGACCGCGATCCTCCAAGCGATCATGGACAAGCAGTTCCTCGGCCGGCTGCCGGCCGAGGAGGTGCTCGCGGACATGCTGGACGTGAGCCGGACGACGATCCGCAGCGCCCTCCAGAGCCTCGAGCAGGACGGGATCATCACCCGCAAGCGCGCGCTCGGCACGACGATCAACGCGCACGTGCGGCCATCCACCCTCGCGCTCCAGCGCCTGGTGGGCTTCGACGGGATGCTGCGCGAGAAGGGCTACAAGGTCCGGACGACCGTCAAGTGGCGGTGGGGCGAGCCGCCGGCCGACATCGCCGAGGAGTTCCCGCTCAGCGCGGGGGAGGACTGCCTGCTCACCGAGAAGTCCTACTACGCGGGCAACGAGCTGGCGATCTGGATCCGCGACGCCGTGCCCCGCTCGCACATCAAGCGCGAGGACTTCGAGGAGCCGCTGCCCGCCTCGCTGTTCGAGTTCACGAGCGTCTACGGGACTAAGAAGGTGGACCACGCCGTGGTCGAGATCGTGGCGATGACCAAGCGCGACGACGGCGGCACCAAGCTCAACCTCGACGCGTGCGAGCCGTACACGCGCCTGCACGAGACGCACTACTCGAACGCCGGTCAGCCGATCGCCTTCTCGGTGATCGACGTGGACAACGCCTTCATCACGTTCCAGGTGTTCCGCCGGGCGTAGCGCGCGCGTCCGGCCGGGGGCGATTGACCACTCCTGTCCAATGTATTACGATCGCTCGCGAAGAGAATACGGATGAAGCTGCACAACGAGTTCACCGTCGACGCGCCGGTCGAGCAGGCCTGGCCGGTGCTGCTGGACATCCAGCGCGTGTCCACGTGCCTGCCCGGCGCCACGATGGAGCCTGGCGGCGAGGACGGCGTCTACCGCGGCACGATGAAGGTCAAGCTGGGGCCGATCACCACCACCTACCAGGGCACGGCACGCCTGGAGGAGGTCGACGAGGACACCCACACGGCGAGCATCGCCGTCCAGGCCAAGGAGCAGCGCGGCCAGGGCACCGCGGCGGCCGTGATCACCAACCGGCTGGTGGGTGAGAACGGCCGCACGCGCGTCGTGGCGGAGACCGACCTCAACGTCACCGGCCGGCCGGCCCAGTTCGGGCGCGGGATCATGGAGGACGTCGCCGGCAGCATGCTGACCGAGTTCGCCGCCCGCTTCGAGCGCGAGCTCAGCGCCGGCGGGCCGGCGCCGGCCGGCGAGGCCGCGGCTGTGCCCGCGCCGGCGCCCGAGGCGCCGGACGTCCTCGACATCGGCCGGGTCGTAGCGGGAACGGGGGTCACGCGGTATGCGACGGCGGCGGGCGCGGCGCTCGCCGCCGTCGTGCTCGCCGGGGTGCTGCGCGGGCGCACGCGCCGCGGGATCTCGATCGCCATCCGCTACCGCTGGTAGCCGCGGGCGCGTGAAGCCGCCTCCGTTCGAGTACGACGACCCGCACGACGCCGGCGAGGCGATCGCGCTGCTGGCCGAGCACGGCGACGAGAGCAAGGTGCTGGCCGGCGGCCAGAGCCTCGTCCCGCTGCTGAACTTCCGCCTCGCCCGGCCGGAGCGGCTGATCGACGTCAACCGGATCGGCGAGCTCGCCTACGTGCGCCGGCGCGACGGGGTGCTGCGGATCGGGGCGCTCACGCGCCAGGCGACGCTCGAGCGGTCGCGGGTGGTGGCGGAGAACTGGCCGCTGCTGACGGAGGCGATGCGGCTCGTCGCGCATCCGCAGATCCGCAATCGCGGCACCGTCGGCGGCTCCGTGGCGCACGCAGATCCCGCCGCCGAGCTGCCGGTCGCTTTCACCGCGCTCGACGCCACGTTCCACGCCCGCTCCGCGCGCGGCGCCCGCGCGATCCGCGCGGCCGACTTCTTCCGGACGCACCTGACCACCGCGCTCGAGCCCGACGAGCTGCTCGTCGAGATCGAGGTCGCCCCGCTCCCGCCGCGCACCGGCTCCGCGTTCACGGAGTTCGCGCGCCGGCACGGCGACTTCGGGCTCGGCGGCGCCGCCGTGCTGGTCACGCTGGCGCCAGACGGCGCC
>JBOGYU010000480.1:0-3694 GCA_050696935.1 Solirubrobacteraceae bacterium
CATCCGGCCGGCCCGAAGCCCGCCGCCCGCAGGGCGTCCGCGCAGGCGCCGTCGGTCATCCCGTCGAGGTATCGCCGCGCCAGCTCGGGCTGTGGCGCTTCTTCCACGACGCCGGCCCCGTAGGCGACGGCCGGTCGCAGGGCGCCGGGCAGCTCGACGGCCTCGAGCCCGTCCACGATGTCCGTCCGGTAGACGACGCCCGCGTCGGCGGCCCCCTGCGCCACCTTCCCCACGACGCCGCCCACGTCCGGCTCCTCGGAGCGCACGTTCGCGAGGATCGCCCGCTCGCGCTCCGCCGGCAGCCGGGAGAGCACCTCGTGTGCATAGGCACCGACCGGCACGGACTCCGCGCCGAGCACGAGGTCCACGCCGGGCTGCGCGAGGTCGACGAGCGAGGCGACCCGCACGCCACCCGCCGGCACGGCGATCACCAGCTCGTTGGTCGCGAACTCCACCGGCTCGGCGAGCAGGCCCTCGCCGGCGAGCTGCTCGGGTAGGGTCGTGTTCGCGGCGGCGTAGACGTCCGGCCTCACTCCCTGGCGGATCTGCGCTGCCAGCTCGTCCGAGCCGCCGAACGAGAGCCGGACCTGCGCGCCCTCGAAGGCGCGGCTGCACTCGGTCAGCGGCTCGGTGAGCGACGCGGCCGCGGACACGATGAGCCGCTCGCCGCCCGCCGCCTCGTCGCCGCAGCCGGCGACCAGCGCCGCCGCGGCCAGCGCGACAGCCGCACCCCTCATCCGCGGTCCACCATCACCGAGGTCGCCTTGACCGCGGCCGTGGCCCGCACGCCGGGCGCGAGCCCGAGCTCCTCGACCGCGTCGCGTGTCACGGCTGCGATCACCCGGAACGGCCCGGCCTCGATCTCGACGAGCGCCATCACCCCGTCCACCTCCACGGAGCGGACGACGCCGGGGAAGCGATTGCGGGCCGACAGGTCGTCGCCTGCGGCGGGGCGCTGCGGGTGGTACGTCAGCCGCGCCACTTCAGTCGCGGGCACGAGCCGCCGGTTGCGCGCGTCGCGCACCGTCCGGAGCTTCCCGGCGCGGTCCCAGCGCCGCAGCGTGTCCGCGCTCACCCCGATCGCCTTCGCGGCCTCGCCGAGCGTCAGGTCCGGCATCTGCATAAGCATTGCATATGCGCACGGGTTCCGACCCCATGCAACCCTCCTTAACGGGTCTGACCCTTTATCGAAGGTGGGGAGGCGGGAGCGTCCCCTCGACGCGCCGCCGGTCGGCGCCGTCGACCTCGACCTTCCAGATCGGGGCCTCGGCCTTGACGCGGTCGATCAGCGCGCGGGCGCCGGCGAACGCCTCGCCGCGGTGCGGCGCCGAGGCGGCGACGATCACGCTCGGCTCCGAGCGCGGGACGGTGCCCGTCCGGTGCTCGATCGCGACCGCGCAGAGGCCGTGGCGGGCGGCCTCCTCGGCGGCGATCGCCTCCAGCCGCTCCTGCGCCATCTCGGCGTACGCCTCGTAGTCGAGCTCGTCGACCTCGCGCGTCACGCCCTCGAACAGCACGACGGCGCCGGCCCGCGGGTCCCGCACGGCGGCGGCCAGCGCGGCGAGGTCGAGCGGGTCGGCGGTGACCCGAATGTGGCGGACGACCGCGACGGCGCCCCCGCTCACGGGCGGGACGAGCGCGACCTCGTCGCCCGCCACCACCGGCGAGTCGGCGTCGGCGTACTCCCGGTTGACCGCCACGACGCACTCCCGCGGGCGCAGCGCGCCGACCGGCGTCGCCGCCATGGCGGTGAGCACGTCCTGTACGCGGGCGCCGTCGGGCAGGTCGATCTCGACCCGGTCCGTTCCGGCCCGCTCGCGCAGGCCGGCGAAGAGGCGCACGGAGACGCGCATGCCGTCGATGCTAGTGCCGAGCGTCGAGAACGTCGGGCTATTGCCGACGAACTCGACAGTCGGCGCGGGGGCGGCCAGGGTTCCGAAGGTCCGCCGGGGATACCATGGACCCTCATGGAGGGAGCCCCGCTCACCCACCTCGACCCCGCAGGCCGCGCGCGGATGGTCGACGTCAGCGCCAAGGCGCCGTCCGAGCGCTGGGCGCGGGCCCGGGCCGTGGTCCGCATGTCGCCCGCCGCGGCCGCCCGGGTGGCCGCGGGCGACAACCCGAAGGGCGACGTCGCGGCGGTCGCGCGGATCGCCGCCATCCAGGCCGCCAAGCGCACCGACGAGCTGATCCCGCTCGCCCACTCACTCCCGCTCACGCACGTCGACCCGGGCATCGCGATCGACGCCGAGGCCGGCACCGTGACGGTCGTGGCCGAGGCCCGCACGACCGACCGCACCGGGGTCGAGATGGAGGCCATGGTGGCCTGCTCGGTGGCGGCGCTCACCGTCTACGACATGGTCAAGGGGATCGAGCCCGGTGTGGTGATCGAGCGCGTGGAGCTGCTCGACAAGACCGGCGGCAAGGCGGACTTCCACCGCTCATGAAGCCGCTCATCGACGGCCACGGACGCACCATCGGCGACCTGCGCATCTCGGTCACCGATCGCTGCAACTTCCGCTGCCAGTACTGCATGCCGGCCGAGGGGCTGCCGTGGCTGGAGCGGTCGGCGCTGCTGAGCTACGAGGAGATCGAGCGGATCGTGCGGCTGCTGGCCGGCATGGGCGTGCACGACGTGCGGCTGACCGGCGGGGAGCCGCTGGTGCGCAAGGAGCTGTGGCGGCTGGTCGAGCGCCTGTCGCCGCTGGTGGAGGACCTCTCGCTGACGACGAACGGATACCTGCTGACGCGGCAGGTGGGCGACCTCGTAGCCGCTGGGCTGCGCCGCATCAACGTGTCGCTCGACTCGCTCGCGCCCGACCGCTTCTTCCAGCTCACCCGGCGCGACTCGCTGGCGCAGGTGCTCGAGGGGCTGGAGGCGGCGCAGCGCCATCCGCAGCTGCGGCCGATCAAGGTCAACGTGGTCGCGCTGCGCGACTTCACGGAGGACGAGGTGCTGCGGTTCGCCGAGTTCGCGCGCACCAAGCCCTACGAGGTGCGCTTCATCGAGTTCATGCCGCTGGACGCGGACCGCTCCTGGACGCGCGACAAGGTGCTGCCGAACGCCGAGATCCGGGACATGATCGCGGCCGTGTACCCGCTGGATACGGTCGGCCGGGAGCGGCACGGGACGTCGCGGCGGTACCGGTTCGCCGACGGCACGGGCGAGATCGGGTTCATCTCCCCCGTCACCGAGCCGTTCTGCGGGGACTGCAACCGGATCCGGCTGACCGCCGAGGGCGAGCTGCGCACGTGCCTGTTCTCGATGACCGAGACCGACTTGCGCGAGCCGCTGCGCGCCGGCGCGACCGACGCCGAGCTCGAGGCGATCGTGCGCGACGCGGTGTGGGCGAAGGAGCTCAAGCACCACGTGAACGACCCCGGGTTCGTGCAGCCGCCGCGGACGATGTCGAGGATCGGCGGATGAGTCGGGCGGCGGGGACGACGGCCCGGGTCGGCGGATGAGCCGGGCGACAGCTCGGATCGGCGGATGATCTCGATCGACGAGGGGCTCCGGCTCGTCCTCGACGGGCTGGCGCCGCTGGGCGCGGAGCGCGTGCCCCTCGCCGTGGCGGCCGGCCGCGTGGCGGCCGAGCCGGCGCACAGCGCGGTCGACCTCCCGCCGTTCGACCGCTCGGCGATGGACGGCTACGCGGTGCGGGCCGCCGACACGGCGCCCGGCGTGGCGCTGCGG
>JBOGYU010000481.1:0-3685 GCA_050696935.1 Solirubrobacteraceae bacterium
GGCCGGCGTTGAGACCGCGGACGACCTCGCCCGACTGGAACACCTTGAACTCGGTGCCGGCCACCGCCTCCCCCAGGTCGGCGATCTCCAGGCCGAAGCGCACGTCCGGCCGGTCGGAGCCGAAGCGCGCGATCGCCTCGTCGTAGCCCATCCGCGGCCACGGCGGCGGGGGCGCCTCGAAGCCCACAGCCTCGAAGACCCGGGCGAGCATCCCCTCGATCACCGCGATGACGTCGTCCTCCTCCACGAACGCCATCTCCAGGTCGAGTTGGGTGAACTCGGCCTGGCGGTCGGCGCGCAGCGCCTCGTCGCGGAAGCAGCGGGCGATCTGGTAGTAGCGCTCGTACCCGGCGATCATCAGCAGCTGCTTGAACAGCTGGGGCGACTGCGGGAGCGCGTAGAAGGCGCCCGGGCTCATGCGGGCGGGCACGAGGAAGTCGCGCGCGCCCTCGGGCGTCGAGCGGGTGAGCACCGGCGTCTCGATGTCGAGGAAGTCGTGCGCGTTGAGGTAGTCGCGGATCGCGCGCACGACGGTGTGACGGAGCGTCAGCGCGTCGCGCATGCCCTCCCGCCGCAGGTCGATCACGCGGTGGCGCAGGCGCAGCGCCTCGTCCACGGGCCCGTCCTCGTCGACCGGGAACGGCGGCGTCTCGGCCTCGGCGAGCGTGGACGCCTCGGCCACGGCGAGCTCGATCTCCCCCGTGCGCAGGCGCGGGTTCACGTTGCCCTCCTCGCGGCGCACGACCTCGCCCGTCGCGGTGAGGACGTGCTCGGAGCGCAGGCGCTGGGCGAGCGCGTGGGCCTCGGGCGAGTCCTCGGGGTGGAAGACGAGCTGGAGCAGGCCCGAGCGGTCACGCAGGTCGATGAACACGAGCCCTCCGTGGTCGCGCCGGCGGTGCACCCAGCCGGCCACCCGCACGCGCGCCCCCACGCGCGCGGCGTCGAGCTCGCCGCACCACGCGTCGCGGTAGGGGTTGGGGCGCGGAGGCCTCACACGCCTTGCTCCGCGTGTCGAACCGATGCGCTCATAGCCCGTGCGTGATGTGGTGCATCACCGTGTCCGCCTCCACCTCGCGCTGGTCGCCGGATTCCATGTCCTTCAGCGACACCCCCTCGTCGCCCAGGATGGCAACGTAGCGGGCGCCCGCGCGGTCCGCCTGCTTGAGCTGGCCCTTCAGGCTGCGGCCGCCGAGCTCCACCCGCGCGGGGTGGCCGGCGCGGCGGGCGTCGGCCGCCAGGCGGAAGGCGGCGGCGCGCAGCTCGGGCTTGGCGTAGGCGACGTAGAGCGTCAGCGGCGGGGGCGCGACCGGCGCCGGCGGCGAGGCGAGCAGGATCCGCTCCACGCCGGCCGCCCAGCCCATGCCGGGCGTCGGCGGGCCGCCGATCTCCTCCATCAGCCCGTCGTAGCGGCCGCCGCCGCCGACGCCGGACTGGGCGCCGAGGGCGTCGGACGTGAACTCGAACACCGTGCGCGTGTAGTAGTCCAGCCCGCGCACGAGCGTGGGGTCGATCTCGTAGGCGAGCCCGGCCGCGTCGAGCATCGCCCTCACCGCCTCGAAGTGCTCGCGGTCGTCGGCGTCGAGGCGGTCGAGTAGGCGGGGGGCGCTTTGCATCACCCGCTGCGTGCCCGGGTGCTCGGCGTCGAACGCGCGCAGCGGGTTCAGCTCGATCCGGTCCCTGACGTCGTGCGAGAGCTCGTGCTCGTGGGCGCGCAGGTGGGCCTGCAGCTCGCTGCGGTAGGCGGCGCGCGTGTCCGGGGTGCCGAGGCTGGAGAGCCGCAGCCGCAGCTCGCGGGCGCCGACCGCCTCCAGCAGCTCGGCCAGCAGGAGGATCGACTCGGCGTCGACCGCCGGGTCGTCGGAACCGATCGCCTCCGAGCCGACCTGCCAGAACTGGCGGTAGCGGCCGTGCTGCGGGCGCTCGCGGCGGAAGAAGCTCGACAGGTACCAGAGCTTCACCGGCTGCGGGAGCTTGTGCATGCCGTGCTCCAGGTAGGCGCGGCAGACGGGCGCGGTGCCCTCCGGGCGGAGCGTGATCGAGTCCCCGCCGCCGTCGTCGAAGCTGTACATCTCCTTCTGCACCACGTCGGTGGACTCCCCCACCCCGCGCGCGAACAGCGCCGTCGCCTCGAAGGTCGGCGTCTCGATCCGGGCGTAGCCGGCGCGCTCGAGGATGGTGCGCGCGGTCTCCTCGAGCGCGTCGCGCACGAGCGCCGCGTCTCCCAGCACGTCGAACGTGCCGCGGGGTGCCTTGATGCGGTCGCTCAACGGGCGTCCGCTCCGCATGCGCCCGGCGGACCAGCCGCAGGTGTCGAGCCGGGACGCCCGCTCACGTCGGAACGCGCAGGAACGGGTTGGTCGCCCGCTCGCGACCGAGCGTGGTCGTGCCCATGTGGCCGGGCAGCACGCGGGTCTCGTCGGGCAGCGCTTCGATAAGCGCGGCGATCGAGTCCAGCAGCGTGCGGTGGTCGCCGCCGGGCAGGTCGGTGCGACCGATCGAGCCCTGGAAGAGCACGTCGCCGGACAGGAGTGTGTGCTCGTCGGGAATCGAGTAGCTGACGTGGCCGGGCGAGTGGCCGGGGGTGAAGATGACGTCGATCTCGAGCCCGGCGAGGGTGAGCCTCTCACCGCCCGCGATCGTGCGATCGGCCTCGTAGGACTCGTAGGGGCCGAAGCCGGGGAACGTGTAGCGGTTGATGTCCGCCAGCACCGCGGTCTCGAGCTCGGGGCAGTAGACGGGCGCGTGCGTCGCGCGCGCGAGGGGCGCGACCGCGCCGACGTGGTCGAAGTGCGTGTGGGTGAGGAGGATCGCCTCGACCGTCACGTCGAGCTCCTGGATCGCCTTCATCAGGCGGTCCGGCTCCTCGCCGGGGTCGATCACGAGCGCGCGGTCGCCGGAGTCCCGGCGGACGATCCAGCAGTTCTCCTGGATCGGCCCGACGGTGAAGCAGCGCGCGTCCATCAGCGCTTGGCCTGTTGCGCCTTCTTGAGCTGGCGGTTGTAGACGAAGCGGTCGGTGGCGTACGCCGCCGGCGTGTAGAGCAGGAGCGCGAAGACGGTGATGGTGAGCGACTGCGCGAGCGTCGCGTCGTCGCCGAACAGCCCGAACTGCGTGAGCGCGAACAGCACGGCGGCCATCAGGGCGGCCTTCAGGAAGGCGCTGTTCCAGCTCGGCGGCTTGAGCTGCCGGCGCTGGCGGGCCTGCGCCTTGCGCTGCTCCTCCGCGTTCGGCTTGCGGCCCGTGCGCCCGCGCGCCTCGATCGTCCCCGCGGCCGTCCCGCGGTGCTTGCTCCGGCGCTTGCGCTTGGTGTGGGCCATGCGTGCTTGGAGAGTAGAAGATCAGTCGAGCAGCGGGGCCCCGCGAAGGGGCACGTCGCGCGGGAAGTCGGCGAACGCGGTGCGCGGGGCGGGGGCGACGAGCTCGGCGCCTGTGACGCGGGCGTCGCGCCTGACGTGCTCGACCACGTCGGCGGGCGTCGTGTGGTCGAGGTCCTCGATGTTCGTGGAGACCTGGACGGTGCCGGCTCTCTGGAGTTCGAGGCCCAGCGCCCTGACGCCGGGCAGGTCTGCGCGGAGGCGCGCGGCGATCGCCTTCGCCTGCTCGAGCGTGGCGTCGACCTCGACGTTGAACGCGGCGAGCGGCGGCCGCGCCGACACCAGCACGGCGCCGGCCGTGGGGTGCGGGC
>JBOGYU010000482.1:0-3669 GCA_050696935.1 Solirubrobacteraceae bacterium
GGCGATCGTCTACCTGTGCCTGATCCTCGCGCCCTTCGCGCTGATCGCGCTGCTCGTGCCGCCGATCGTCGAGCAGGCCAACAACCTGGTGCAGAACCTGCCGCAGTTCGCGCAGCAGCTCACGGAGTTCGTCGAGGGCAACGACCGCCTGCGCCAGCTCCAGGAGGACTACGACATCACCGGCAAGCTCGAGGAGGAGGCGGCGCAGCTCCCGGGCCGGCTCGGCGACGCCGCGGGCGTGCTGAGCGACATCGGGCTTGGGATCGTGAACTCGATCTTCGCCGGGGTGACCATCCTCGTCCTGTCGATCTTCATGATCGGGAGCGGCCAGCGCTTCCTGCACGCCTGGGCGGCGCACTACTCGCCCGAGCGCGAGGAGTGGATGCACAACCTCTTCGAGCGGATCGGGAACGCGATCGGCAACTACGTCGCGGGAGCGCTGCTCCAGGCCACCGTGGCGGGCGTGACGAGCTGGATCATGCTCCTGATCCTCGGCGTCGACTACGCGCTGCCGCTCGCCGTGATCGTGTTCCTGCTGGACCTCGTGCCGCTCGTCGGCGCCACCCTCGGCGCGATCATCGTCGGCATCGTGACCCTGTTCTCGGACTTCCCGATCGACACCGTCGTCTGGGCGGTGTTCGCGATCATCTACCAGCAGTTGGAGAACAACGTCATCCAGCCGCGGATCCAGGCCCGCGCCGTGCAGCTCGAGCCGCTGGTGGTGCTCATCAGCGTCCTGTTCGGCGCCACCCTGTTCGGCGTGCTCGGCGCCCTGCTCGCGATCCCTGTGGCGGCGGCGATCCAGATCACCCTGCGCGAGTATCTCGTGCTCCGGCAGGCGCCCTCCGTGATCAGACCGGCCCCAGCACCGAGCTCGGGAGGCCCGTGACGCCGATCAGGCCTGGGCCCACGTGGGTGCCGATCACGGGCCCGATCTCCGCCACGAACTCCGGGTCGCGCCCGTAGATCGCCCGCCCGCGCTCTGCCATGCGCTCGGCCACGTCGTGCGCCCGGATGTGCTGGATGAAGAACACGTCGCCGCCGGAGTCGTGCCGCTCCTCGAGGTACTCGACCAGACGCTCGAAGGCGCGCCCGGCGGTCCTCACCCGCTCGATCGGCTGGATCTCGCGCTCGATCGTGAGGATCGGCTTGATCTTCAGCGCCGAGCCCACCCACGCCTGGGCGGCGCCGATGCGCCCGCCGCGGCGCAGGTACTCGAGCGTGTCGACCGCGAAGAAGAGCCGCATCTGCTCGCGCAGCCGGCGGGCGACGTCCGCGGCCCCCGCCATGTCCGCCCCGTCGCGGATCGCGTTGGCCGCCGCCACGGCCATCAGCCCGTGGCCGGCGCAGCCGGTCTCGGAGTCGAGCACGTGCAGCCGCTCGGGAGCGATCCCGCGCTCGACCAGTGCCCCGCGCGCCTGCTCGGCCGCCTGCACGGTCCCCGAGAGGCCGCCGGACAGGTGGATGGAGAGCACGTCGTCGCCGCCCTCCAGCAGCGGCTCGTACACGGCCAGGAAGTCGCCCACGGACGGCTGCGACGTGCTCGGCAGGGTGCTCGCGGAGCGCAGGTGCTCGTAGAAGGCCTCGTAGTCGGGCAGGTCGCACTCGCGGTCCGTCCGCCCGTCCCAGTTCACGTACAGCGAGACCTCGTGCAACCCGTGGCGCTCCACCACCTCCGCGGGGAGGTAGTGGGTCGTGTCGGTGACGACCGCGACGCCTGCCATGGGCCGCAGCCTATCCTCGCGCCGTGGCGAAGGTGCTGGTGACGGGCGCGACGGGCTTCATCGGCTCGCACCTGGTGCGGGCGCTGCTCGCGCGCGGCGACGAGGTGCGCGCGACGGTTCGCGACTCCTCGCCGGACACCCCCGACGGGGTGCAGCGGGTCACCGCGGAGGTCACCGACCGGCACGCGATGCGCCGCGCCGCGCGGGGGGTCGAGCGGGCGTTCCACGTCGCGGGATCGGTCAACCTGCGGATGCCGGCCGCCGAGCTGCTGCGGGTCAACGCCGAGGGAACCCGCACGGTGCTGGAGGCGTGCCTGGCGGCGGGGGTCGAGCGCGTGGTGCACGTCTCCTCGGTGGCGGCGATCGGGCCCGCGCGGCCCGGCGGCGCGCTCGACGAGCGGCACGTGCGGACCGGACCGCTCGGCATCCCGTACGCGGACGCCAAGCACGCCGCCGAGGTCGAGGCCCTGCGCGTCGCTGCCCACGGCCTTCCGGTCGTCGTCGCCTGCCCGGCGCACGTGCTCGGCGCCGGCGACGTGCGGCGGTCCTCGACCGAGGTCGTGCGCCGGTTCCTGCTGCGGCGGATCCCCGCGTACGTGGACGGGGCGATCAACATCGTCGACGTCGAGGACGTCGTCGCCGGGCTGCTGCTGTGCGACTCCCGCGGCGCGCCCGGCGAGCGGTACATCCTCGGCACCCGCAACTACACCTGGCGGCGGCTCTTCGCCGAGCTCGAGCGCGTGTCGGGCGTGGAGGGGCCGCCGGTGCGGCTGCCGGTGCCGGTGGCGCTGGCGCTCGCGGAGGCCTCGGCCCGGTCGCCCGGCCCGACGCCGGTGACGCCGGCGGAGATCCGCACGGCCGCGCACTGGTGGACGTACCGGTCGGTCAAGGCGCGGCACGAGCTCGGCTGGACGACGCGCCCGCACGAGGACACGGTGGAGGCGACCGTCCGGTTCCACGCCGACCGGCTCGGCGACCGGCTTCAGCGCGGCGGCCGGCGCCAGCCGCTGGCCTGGCGGCTGCTCGGCCGCGTGGTGCCCGGATGAGCGAGCCGGCCGTCCTGCTGCGCTGCCGCACGCCGACCGACCGGCTGTGCCCCTGCGGGCGCGTGGCCCGCGAGCTGCGGCGCCGCGGCATCGCGGTCGAGGAGCGCCGCGTGCCGTGGCGCAAGTCGGAGCGCGCGGAGGTGGATGCCCTCACCGGCCAGGACCGCGTGCCGGTGCTCCTGCTGGGCCGCGACGTGATCTGCGACTCCCGCCGGATCGTCGAGCACCTGCGCTGGCGCGACGAGCGCTGACGCGCCAGCTTTGTCGCTTGCCGCCGCGGCGCCCGTCGGTAGGGTGAACGCGGCGCGGAGGGCGCTGCGACGATCGATTGGAGGGCCCATGAGGTATCTGCTCCTGCTCTACGGCGACGAGTCGCGGTGGACCGAGGCGTCCCCCGAGAACATCCAGCGCACGATGGCCGATTACGCGGCGTTCACCCGAGAGGTGGAGGCCGCCGGCGCGTGGGTGGCCGGCGAGGGGCTCCAGCCCACGAACGCTGCGACGACCGTGCGCGTGCGCGACGGCGAGGTCGTGCTCAGCGACGGCCCGTTCGCCGAGACCCGCGAGCAGCTCGGCGGGTTCTACGAGCTCGAGTGCGCCGACCTCGACGAGGCGATCCGCTGGGCCTCGAAGGTCCCCGCCGTGTTCGCCGGATCGGTCGAGGTCCGGCCAGTGGTCGACTACGAGGTCGCGAGCGGCCGGGCGGCGGACGGCGCGGGGCGGGCGCAGGCCTGAGCGCACCGGGGGCAGCCATCGACCGCCTGTTCCGGCGCGAGTCCGGCCAGGCGGTCGCCGCCCTCGCCCGCGCGTTCGGGGACCTCGACCGCGCCGAGGAGGCGGTGCAGGACGCGTTCGTGGTGGCGCTCGAGCGCTGGCCGCGCGACGGCGTGCCGCCCAAC
>JBOGYU010000483.1:0-3667 GCA_050696935.1 Solirubrobacteraceae bacterium
GGCGAGGACGGCCGCTTGCGGCCGCCCGCAGCCGGCGCCGGCGGCGAGCGAAGCGAGCCGCCCTTGAGTTCGTAGAGAGAGTCCTCACGCGGCGCGTTCGCGACAGCGTTCGCGCGTTCGCGTTGGTTGTCCTGTCTCGGCAGATGCTTTACTCGTCGCCTTGGCATCGCCGCGCCGAGTTCCGGGCCCGAGTTGCCAGGCCTGCGCGGGCGGCGATTGTCGGCGCCGTGGGAGGCTCCGGCCGCGGCTCCGCCGGGATCGCTGGAGTGATCCTGCTCGCGAGCGAACGAGACCGTGGGAGTCGCTGAGCGCGCACCCAACGTGACAAAAGCCCGGAGAGAGCGGCAGGAAAGACACGCGGCGGGCTTTGTCGTCCGGGGCCCGCGGAATAGTGCTCCCAATGGACAGCGAACGCAACGAGCTGCTGGAACAGCTGGAGCACTACTACCGCGCTGGGGGCTGGCGTATCCGAGACCGCGATGACATGACGGTCCGTGCCGTGGGACCAGGTGGTGTCGAATGGATCGGCGTCGGAATCGTTCGCGCTGACTTGGAGAATGGGCTCGGAGAGCGCTTGCTGCACCTTGCGGACGTGCGGATGCCCGAGGGGCAGCTGTGCCCGCTCGATCTCCTGCCGACCGCTGAGTCGGAGGGTGCGGTGCGCGCCTTGCTCGCGCGCCTGGGCCTGGACCGCCGCCGCCACGTCTCCGTCTACGCTTCCGCTTCGGTTACTTCATCGGTCGGGGTCTGCACCAGCCCGACCGTCTCGTAGAACCGTAGGACTAGTTCGCGCGAGCCCTCAATCTCGAACAGATCGAAGATCGCCGTGTCGATCTCACGGCGCAGGTCCTCCACGTCCGCATCGGGATCGCTGGTCTTGCGGTCGATGATCGCCTGCGTCCGCTTGACGACGTTGGCGGCCAGCGTCGCGTCCGGTGGCCGGAAGGGCAGGCGCTCGACGTATCCGACGTCGGCCGTTGCAGTCGTATTGACGATGCGTTTCATGAAGTAAGTGGCTAGGGCAGAGTTGAGATAGCCGAGCAGAAACAACTCGGGCACCGTGTCGTTCTCGACGAAGATCGCGCTGCCCTTGTGACCGAATATCCAGCCCTCGGGCAGCAAGCGAACCGAGAGTCGGCCGCCCGAAACGAATGAGTACGTCAGACCGGGGAGGAAGTAGTAGTCGCGATTCTGGAAGCGCGGCCGCCGAGGGGTTCCCGCGGGCCACGCCGCACGCCGTTCTAACTCGTCGACCGAGTCCTGCGACCAGTCCACGGCAACTCCGGCGCGCCGGAAGTACTCGCCGAAGCCCTCGCCCTTTCCAAATGGCACCCAGTGCGGCCGGCCTGCGGGCACGCCCTGGCGCCGTTGCTCCGGACTCAGGTCCTCAGCGAGGTCAGCCAGCTCGATGCGATGGGGAAGCTCTGGAGCGGCCTGTCCGATGCCGGCAAGGAATCGCCTGTCATCGGCCGTTGCCAGACCCTGTCGCCCACGGGCGACGTTTCGGACTCTTCCCGAGCGGGCCGCGGACTCGAAGACTTCGCGCGGCACGCCAACGACGAACGGCGTGTCAGGTAGCCGCTCATACTCTTCCTGCCGCAATTCGGTCACTCGATCCGGCGGGGGGTTGCCAAAGTCCGCTGGGTCTCGCAGGTAGTCGATGAGGCGCATGCGATGCTGGCGCCGCTCCTCGGCGCTGCTGCACTTCTGAAGGGTGGTGATAGCCATCCCGGCGAACTGAAAAGACACGCCGTGGAAGTGGTGCGTGTCGGTGAGCAGGATCTCAACAATCTTGCAGCGGTCGAGGATGTGGCGGCGCAGGTCGGCGTGGCTGATGAGAGAGCGGAACGAGTCGTTGGTAATGAGGCAGAGCCGCCCGCCCTCCCGCAGGCGCTCGATGCCGTTCGCAAAGAACATCGTGTAGCTGTCCGCATCGCCTGTACCGATGCTCCCCTGGCGCCGCGCAGCTTCCGTCCGTCCGTATAAGCGGCGATAGATCGGCCGCTTGTACGCGGGTCTTCGAGCTCCGTACGGTGGGTTGCCCACGACGGCATCGAACTCCAACTGATCGACCTCACCAAGAGAATCGAGTTCTTGGTGCGGGGGCAGGGTGCCCTCGGCATCCGCGTGCTCGTGGCCTTCCGCAGCGAGGATTTCCGGCGAGAAGAGCTCCGTGGTGGGTCGCTCGGGCGAATGGAGAAGCATGTCATGCACGAAGAGGTTGGGCGCGCGGGTGGCGCCTTCCCCGCCGATCAGGAACAGGCGGATGGCGGTCAGAGCAGTCGCGAAGCTGTCGATGTCGGCGCCGAACAGCTGGTGTTGGAGCACGCGCTGACGAGCCGTGTCGCCATCGATGCCCTGGTCCGCGTGCAACTGGACCAGCGCGTCGTGCAGGCCTTCCACGAAGTGTCCTGATCCCATACACGGATCAAGTACCTTGGACTCAATCGTGAGCTCGAGCTGCCCGATCATGTAGTCCACATCAGCACCCGGCGTATAGAACGCCCCGAGCGTGCTTCTGCGGCGCCGGCGTTCGCGCCGTGAGGAAAGTAGCCCCTCGTAGACGTCGCCGATTGAGCGATTGTCCAGTCCAGAGAAGCTCTTGGTCGAGAGGTCGTAGACGAGTTCTGCCAGCGCCTCTTTTCCCGGCCTGAACAAGTCGAGCGCGTCGTCTCGGTATACGAGCGGGAAGCGCTCCTCGGCGAGGTCGAACGCGACTCGAATCAACTGCCACCAGTTGTTCTGCTCAATGACCCGCTCGCCGATGTGTGGGACGAGCTGGTCGCGCAGGTCGCGGTACGCGTGCTGCTCCGCCTCGCCCCAACCGGATGTCGCGTCGCGCAGCTTCCGGCGCAGGAGGGCGAGGAACACCGTGGCGGTAGTCGGCGAGGTGATCGCTCGAGTCTCCGGTAGGAACTCGCGCAGCACCCGATAGAAGCCGGGGAGATTGCGTTCCTCGCAGAGTGCTAGGAAGAAGACCTTGAGCAGATAGTTGACGGCCGCCTGCGTCACGAGCTCCTCCGTGAGGAGCGACTCGTCGTCCCTCGGCAGCTCGGCGAGCTTGCGCTCCCGAAGCCGGCGCATGTCCTCGAGCGCGGTCGGGTTGTTCCACAGCCACCGGCCGAAGTCAGACAACATCGCCGGACGCTCCGTTGGTACGACCGCGCGGACGGCGTGTGCAACATCTGCGCGGACGTCGTCTTCGATCCGGTCGAGGTGGAAGAGCAGGATCTGAAGAAGGCGTCCTCGATCCACCACTTCCGTGGCGAAGCTCCCCCGGACTTGCGCGTCCTTGATGCGTGCCCAGTGCCACATCTCGGGCAGTCGCTCGTACGAATAGCCAGCGGCGCCGTCTCGCCGCCGATAGAAGCGCGCCTCCTCGGGTCGGCCGTCGTAGAGAAGCAGGAACGGCGGGAGCGTTTCGAAGTCTTCGCTCTCGGCGTAGGCGAGGAGCTGCTGCTCGGCACGTGCGGCGTCCGCGATCCGATCGAATCCTTCGTATAGCTTCAGCTCGCAGAGCAGCACGGGCGCATTGCCAATTATGGGTCCTCCATCTCAGTGCAGCCGTTCCGCTGTCGATGGCTCGCGGCTTGGCGATCCGCGCCAGGGCCGGTCCAGCGGGTCGCCTGCGAGGGATGGCGGGTGGATCCGCTTGTCCACCGAGGGC
>JBOGYU010000484.1:0-3663 GCA_050696935.1 Solirubrobacteraceae bacterium
GGCCCGGCCAGGCCCGCGCGTGGCGGGCCCGCCAGGCGCTGAGCGTCGTGGCGGGCGGGATGTCGGTGTGCTCGCAGGCGAACGCGCCGGCGTCCCGGCACCGGTCCGGCGGCGGCGCCGTGCCGTTGTCGCCGGCCTCGGGGTTGTCGTGGCTACAGCAGCCCGTGGGCAGCCAGGTCGGCGCGGATCTCCAGGCGCTCCTGCAGCGCCAGCCAGAAGGCGAGGTCCTCGTCGGCGACATCGCGGTCGGGCTCGCGACTGGTCACCGCGTGCTGGATGACCTCCTGGCGGCTCTCGTCGAGCGGGGTCGTGGTGACGGGGTCCGGGTTGAGCATGCGTGGTCTCCTTGGACGTAGGCGGAACCGAGGGTTCGCTGAGCGGACCCCCGGGAACTGGCGGCATGGGCCGGGGCGGGCCGGCGGCGGGGTTGGGCCCGCGTTAGAGCAGGTGCGCGGCGGGCACCCAGCGGGCGCGACGGCCGAGCTCGTCGAGCTCCAGCGCCTCGAGCAGCGACACGTCGACCGGCCGGGTGAACAGGCCGCTGCGCTGGTCGTCCTCGCCGAACGCGGTCAGCGGCGCGACCGTCGGCGTCTCGGCAGGCAGGGTCGTGGTGGTGGTGTCGCGCATCGGATGCCTCCTTCGCTGGATCGGTGAAACGCGGCCGCAGGGCGGCCGGGCGAGCCCACGCGCGGCGCGTCGGCCCGTTACGACGAACGGCCGCCCGACCCGGGTGGGGTGGCGGCCGTGATGGGAGGGGGATGAAGCGGGGCTCTAGGGGAGCTCCCCGCCGTCGTCCATCGCGAACAGCTCGGCGATGGGAGGTAGCGTGCCGTTCTCGATCTGGGCGGCGATCGAGGCCTCGTCTAGCAGCGGCCGCTGGCGGGTCAGGACCCCCATTTGGCTGCCGTCGTCGCCCAGCACCACGATCACGCCGCCGCGCTCGAGCAGCGCGAATACGCGCGCTTGCTGGTCCTGGATCTCCGCCAGGGTCAGAAACTCGGCGGGATGCGGGAGCCCGTCGTCCATGCCTGGATGGTACGCCCGCCGGGCGACGGCGTAGATGGTCATGCGAACCTTCCTTTCGTCAGCCGCGCGAGCTGCGCGCCCGCCAGCTCGTACGCCGTCGGCTGGCCCGGGTCCGGGTGTCCCTCGCCGACGGCCAGGATGATGAGCAGGCGCACCCCGGTCTGGGGCGCCTCGCGGATCCAGTAGACGATCCGCCACTTCGGTCCGCGGCTGGGATCCTCGTCGCCGCGACGCGACGCCCCCGGCGCGGCGAACACGTCGTCTGGCCGCGAGTCGCGATCGAAGTACACCCGCCGGCAGCCGTAGCTGGCCAGTGCGCCACGCTCGACCGGCACCCCGAGCAGCGGCTCCAGCCGCAGCCGCGCGACGTACCGTCGCGCGATCCGCTCGCGGCGCCTGTCCAGCGCCGCCAGCTGCGCCTCCACCTCGCGCCCGAGGGGGGCGATCATGGTGCGCACGCGCACCTCCTCTTTTCACGGGTTGGGAGAACGACCGCGGGCCCGGAAGACCCCCGCGGACGGGGCACCTCCGGGCCGCGGATGGGACTGGGACGCCGAGCTAAAGCAGGCTGAATCCGGCGCCGCTCGGCAGCGCCACGAACTCGTCGATGCCGTAGGGGAGCCGGGCGGTGAAGCACAAGCCCAGTCGTCCCGACGCGTCCTCCGCCTCGAGCTCGGGCATGAAGTTCGCGCGCGGGTCCAGCCGGTACGAGCACGGCTCGCGGCCCGCGAAGCGGGCCATCGTGCGCACCTGCCCGAGCGTCGGCCAGTGCGCCAGCCGCCGGCGCGCCCGCACCAGCGCCACCAGCGTGCGGGCGAGCCGTGACACGCCGATCCGCTCCTTGCGAACCTCCAGCTGCAGCCCGTCGCTGTACGGCGGCCACCCGTTGGAGGGGGTGCTACGGTTCCTCTTGCGATACGACATTGAGGTTCTCCTTGATGTCAGCGAGACCCCGGAGTTGCCCCTCCGGGGTCGACGTCTTTCTGAGCACGTTGAACGCCCCGACGCCGCACGGCGTCGGGGTCACCTCAGCCCCATACGGGCCTCCTTTTCGGTCGGGATCCTACGACCCGTACGGGTCGCAGCAGACGGAGTGGCCGCCCATCCGGCGCCAGCCGACTGCACGATGCGAGTGGTGGCGCCCCGGGCGGACCGGCACGGACCTAGGCGGTTCAAGGCTGGTGGCGCCGGACGGCGCTCCCTGCCCCCGGGTCGCGCCCACGCAAGCGGCGCTGGCCGAGCACTCAGCGTCTCCGCACGGAAGGACGCAAGGAGCCGCCCACCTGAGTGCCCGACCAAACCGCAGCCGAGCTCGCCACGCTCCACGCCCGCCCGACGATCCAAGCTGCCCCGCGGCCCTTGTCTCCCTCCGGAAGCACCACACGGCGCCACTCAAGCCAGACGGCTCAAGCCACGCGACGAGCGGGACGGGAATATTCACGGTGAGACACGTCAACAGCACCAGAGCACAGACAACGCCCCGCAGAGCTGGGTATCTGGTGGTGTCGGGGCGCTCGGCACGATCCGAAGGACGGACGCTGCGCTATGTGTCTGCGTCTCGAACCCTGTCGCTGCAGGGAGGTCGCCGTACCACAGCGAGCCATCAATCGAGAGCCCGCAGCGTACCAGCCTCACTCACTAGCGCAACGCCGGATCACGCGTACCAGCGCGCAATTAGGCGCCTCGACCGCGTGCCCCGCCGGCACGCCTCGCTTCGGCGCCGCCCTACTCCGACCGCCTGCGCGGTGTCCGTCCGGAGCCCATCGCTCCGGCCACCCATCGGGCCATGCTCGCCGAACGAGCTCCCTACCCGCCGAGGATGCCGGCCACGTCGCGGGCCACGTACCCAAGTCACCGCCCGCGCGCGCCGCGAACTCTGGGTTAGGTCGTACGAAGTGCCTGCAAACCGGTCATTTCGATGCGGCCAGCGGTTGCCGACTCCTGGTGACCTAACCCCAAGTAGCCGGAGTCGGCTGCCAAGTCTGGGTTAGGCCGCGCGCGCCTGTAGTGGTGGGAAACTCGTCGCCGGTGGCGCTTTGACCTCGCCCTGGGTAGCCGCCACCTGACCCCGACTTCGCGCTAGGTGACCACGACGCGCACCGAGTCGCTCCGGCACGCCGGTAGCGCGGACGGTGTCACCGGCGCTGGCGGCGGGCGCAAATGGTGGTCTACCGCCAACCGCATGTCGCGCTCGCTGGATCCGCAGCTGCACACGCACGTGGTCTGCGCCAACGGGCGTGCGGCCCGGATGGGCGCTGGACCGCGCTCGACGGCCGCCATCTCTACGAGCACGGCAAGACGGCCGGCTACCTCTACCAAGCGCACCTGCCGAGGTCCGCGATCGCCCCGGGCTGGAGTGTTGGCGGGTGCGCGAGGGCGCCGCCGAGCTCCGAGCGCTGCCCGCCGAGGTACTGGCCGTGTTCTCGCGCCGCGCCAGGAGATCGTCGAGGCCGCCCGCGAGGGCGGCATCGACGATCTGGCCATCGAGCGCGGCAAGTACCTGGCCGTCCTAACCCGCGAGCGCAAGCAGCACGGCGTCGAGACGCACACGTGGCGCGAGGAGATACGGCGCCGGCGAACGGCGCGTAGCTCCGGCTCGGTGACAGGGCCGGCCCGAGCGGTGGGCCGGCCCACGAG
>JBOGYU010000485.1:0-3663 GCA_050696935.1 Solirubrobacteraceae bacterium
GGCCACGCGGCACCGGCGGCCACGTCGTCGCACGCTCCCGCGCCCGCGCGCTCGCCACCGCCCTGCGCGCCCGCGGGCTGCTCGTCTACGCCCAGCCGGACACGCTCGCGAAACCTAAAGGGTCTGACCCTTTAAGTTCGGACCCGCTGACGGTCCCGCCCGATGACTGGCGCGCGGCGGTCGCCGACCCCGGCCTCGTTCCACCCCAAGTGACCCCGGAGAGCCCGCTGATCGCGCTGGTCGACGGCCAGCTCGACGCGAGCCACCCGGAGTTCGAGGGCGGGAGCACCGCGACGCTGCCCGAGCTGCCCGTCACCAACTCCCATGGCACCGCGACCGCCTCCATCGCGGCCGCGCCGGTCAACGGCCGCGGGATCGCCGGCGTGTGGCCGGGCGCCCGGGCGCTCAACGTGCCGCTGCCGGAGCGGATCACGTGCTCGCGCTCGGCCGACCAGATCGCCGAGGCCGTCGAGCGCGGCGCGGCGGTGATCAACATGAGCTACGGCTCGCAGAGTCCGTGCTTCCCGGAGTACGTCGCGCTCCAGTTCGCCGTCGCGCGCGGGATCGTGCCCGTGGCAGCCGCCGGGAACGAGTTCACCGCGGGCAACCCGCTCGAGTTCCCCGCCTCGCTGCCGCACGTGATGACCGTGGCGGCCGTCGCCCGCGATCACTCGAACTCGTACTTCTCGAACGCGAACGCCGCCATCGACCTCTCCGCGTTTGGCGAGGACATCATGACCGCCGTCCCACCCGGCCTGGACGGCGACGGGCAGCCCGACGGCTACGAGCGCCAGAGCGGCACGAGCTTCGCCGCGCCGATGGTGGCGGCCGCCGCCGCGTGGGTGCGGGCGGCGCGCCCCGAGCTGTCGGGCGACCAGATCGCGCAGGCGATCCGCCTGTCGGCGACCGACGTCGGGCGGCCCGGCTGGGAGCCGGCCACCGGCTTCGGCCTGCTGTCGGTCGGCGCCGCGCTCGCGGTGCAGCCGCCGGCGCGCGACCCCGCCGAGCCCAACGACGACATGATCTGGGTCGACGGCCGCGCCTTCCGGCGGCCCGACCCCGTGATCTACGACGGGCGCCGGGCCGTGCGCCTGCACGCGACGCTCGACACCTACGAGGACCCCGCGGACGTCTACCGCATCCGGCTGCGTCCACGCTCCCGCGCCCGCGTGAGGGCGAACCCGTCGCGCAGCGACGACGTCGCGCTCGCCGCCTACCGCGCGGGCGCGCGCAGCCTGCGCTCACGCGCGATGGAGCGTTCGGCGCGGCGCGGCGGGCGGACGGAGCGGCTGACGCTGCGCAACCGCACGAGGCGGCCGCGCACCTTCCACGTCGCGGTCACGGTGCAACGAGAGTCGCGCGACCTCGACGCCGCGTACGCGCTACGGGTGGGTTGAGGGAGTCGCGCGGCGCCTACGCGCTGCGCGTGGGCTGCGCCACCGGGGCCCACTGCTGCTCGGCGAGGTCGCCGGTGTCCTCCAGCGCGCCGGGCGTCGGGACCGAGCGGTTGTCGCGCAGGTACCACTCGGCGTCGAGCGCCGCCATGCACCCCGACCCGGCGGCGGTGACGGCCTGCCGGTACGTGTGGTCGACCAGGTCGCCGGCCGCGAAGATGCCGGAGACGTCGGTCCGCGTCGACCTGCCGTCGGTGACGACGTAGCCGGCGGCGTCGGTCTCCACGATCCCGCGCACGAGCTCGGACTGCGGCTCGTGGCCGATCGCGATGAACGCGCCGGTCATCGGGATCTCGCGCGTCTCGCCGTTGTCGACGTGCCGCACGCGCGCGCGGTCGAGCGCGCCCGACTCGCCTGCCAGGAACTCCTCCACCACGTACGGCGTGAGCCACTCGATGTTCTCCTGCGCGCGGGCGCGGTCGAGCATGATCTTCGAGGCGCGGAAATCGTGCCGCCGGTGCACGATCGTCACCTTCGCCGCGAACTTCGAGAGGAAGATCGCCTCCTCCATGGCCGAGTCGCCGCCGCCGACGATGATCGTCTGCTGCTCCTTGAAGAAGGCGGCGTCGCAAGTGGCGCAGTAGGACACGCCGCGCCCGCCGAGCTCCTCCTCCCCCGGCACGCCGAGCTTCTTGTGCTCCGCGCCCATGGCCAGGATGACGGCGCGCGCCTGGTGCGGCTCGTCCTCGACCCACACCGTGTGCGGCTCGCCGTCATCGCCGACCTCGATGCGGGTCGCGTTGTCGGTGATGAAGCTGGCCCCGAACCGCTCGGCCTGGTCGCGGAACTCCTGCATCATCTGCGGGCCCATCACGCCCTCGGGATAGCCGGGGTAGTTCTCGACGTCCGTGGTCTGCTGGAGCAGCCCGCCCCACATGAAGCCCTCGATCACGAGCGGCTCGAGGTTGGCACGTGCGGTGTAGAGCGCGGCCGTGTACCCGGCCGGGCCGCTCCCGACGATGATCACGTTCTTGACGTCCGATGGCATGTGCAGATGGTCCCCGATTGCGACGAAGTCGTTACTTTACTTTGTATAGCTTAGCGACCAGCGCTCGATCGTCTTGCGCAGCTGGAAGTAGGCGATCACGCCCGGGATCAGCGGCAGCCAGAACGTGAAGGCGCGGTAGACGAGCACCGCCACGACCGCCAGCCCGGGGTCGACTCCGAAGGCGACGAAGGAGGCGATCATGCCGCCCTCCACGCCTCCGACGCCTCCCGGCATCGGCAGCAGGTTGCCCAGCATCCCGACGAAGAACGCCTGCACGAGGACCGCGGCGGGCGGCGCGTCGCCGAACGCCTTGAACGCCGCCCACAGCACGAGGATCTGGAAGGCCCAGAACAGGATCGCGCCCACCAGCGCCGGATCGCGCGAGCGCAGGTGCGCGATCGCGTCGCGCATGCCGGCCGAGGCGGAGGCGGGGGCGTTCGCCGCGAGCTGGGCGATCCGGCCCAGGCGACCCTGCAACCGCGACCAGCCGCCGAGCCGGCGCTGGAGGTCGGTCGGCACGAGCGCGAACGAGAGCCCGATGGCCGTCACGATGAAGGCCAGCACCGCCGGAACGACGGTGAGCCCGAACGGGTTGTCGCCCGGGAACAATGCGAGGCGCAGCCCGAGCCCGCAGATCATCAGCGCCGCGACGTACGGGATGTAGGTGAGGATCAGGAAGGAGAGCGTGGTGTCGGCCACCCGGCGCTTGCGCATGCCCGAGCGGCGCAGCGCCCAGGCCATCAGCACCAGCCCGCCGGTGCCGCCCGCGGCGAAGATGCGCGACGCGGCCAGGCCGGCCATCGTGATCTGGTAGCTCGCCCGCCAGCCGATCCGCGCCCCGCCCTCTGCGCGCACGAACACGCCGCGGAACATCAGCACGTAGCCGCCGAACATCCCGGCCGTGAACAGCAGCGCGAGGAAGCTCCAGTACGGGCTGCCGTCCTCGATCCGGTGCCAGGTGTCCTCCAGGCCGGCGAGCTGGGGCAGCAGGTAGTAGAGCGCCGCCATGGCGGCCACGAGGAAGCCGGCGAGCAGGAGGATGTGGCGGGGCGTGAACTCGAGCCGGGGAGGCGGCGCCTCCTCGAGCTCGCCGTTCATCGGCTCCACCGGCGCGGTCGAGCGCTCGTCGAGCGACGCGCGGGGGTCGCTCACGGCCTCGCCTGCGCCTCGATCGCCCGCACCGCGGCCGACAGCCGGCGGGCCAGCGGCGCGGCCACCGGC
>JBOGYU010000486.1:0-3658 GCA_050696935.1 Solirubrobacteraceae bacterium
GGACGGAGGCGAGCTGGGCGAGGCCGAGGCGGTCGCCCTCCTGAGTGCGCGCGGCGACGACCGCATCGCGGTGCTGGCCGCCGCCGACGCGCTGCGGCGGCGGGTCTGCGGCGACGAGGTCACCTACGTCGTCACCCGGAACGTCCAGTACACCAACGTCTGCTACTTCCGCTGCGGGTTCTGCGCGTTCTCGAAGGGCAAGCTGGCCGCGAACCTCCGCGGAGCGCCGTACCTGGTGCCGATGGAAGAGATCGTGCGCCGCGCCCGGGAGGCGTGGGCGCGCGGGGCGACCGAGGTCTGCCTGCAGGGCGGCATCCACCCCGGGTTCGACGGCGACTACTACGCGTCGGTGGTGACCGCGCTCCGGGAGGCGGTCCCAGGCCTGCACGTCCACGCGTTCTCGGCGCTGGAGATCTGGCAGGGGGCGGAGACCCTCGGCGTCCCGCTCCCGGCGTACCTCGCGCGCCTGCGCGAGCTCGGCCTCTCGTCGCTCCCCGGGACCGCCGCGGAGATCCTCGACGACGAGGTCCGGCGCGTCATCTGCCCGGACAAGATCGACACCGAGCAGTGGCTCGCCGTCCACGACGCCGCGCATCGCGCCGGCCTGCGGTCCAACGTGACGATTATGTTCGGCCACGTCGAGCGGCCCGTGCACTGGGCGCGGCACATGATCCGGGCGCGGGAGCAGCAGCGGCGCAGCGGCGGCTTCACGGAGTTCGTGCCGCTGCCGTTCGTGCACATGGAGGCGCCGATCTGGCGCCGCGGGCTGGCGCGCTCGGGGCCGACGTTCGGCGAGGCGCTGCTCGTGCACGCCGTCGCGCGGCTGGTCCTGCACCCGTGGATCACGAACATCCAGGCGTCGTGGGTGAAGCTCGGTCCCGACGGCGTGCGCGCGGTGCTGCGGGCCGGCGTGAACGACCTCGGGGGCACGCTCATGAACGAGTCGATCTCGCGCGCCGCCGGCGCCCGGTGGGGGCAGGAGATGCCGCCCGAGCGGATGGAGGAGCTGATCCGTTCCGCCGGCCGGGCGCCCCGGCAGCGGACGACGCTCTACGGCGACCCGCCCGCCGGCCAGGTCGCCCGCTCGTTCGGCGCCCCGCCGCTCGCCGAGCCGTGGAACCCGCACGTGCGCGAGGCCGGCCTGCGCAGGCCGCGGCGGCTGGCGCGGCCGGACGGCGCGAAGACGGCGGCGACGTGATCGGAGGCGGTACACGATGATCAGGGTGGCGAGCGTCCAGCTCGAGATCTCCGGCGGGGAGACCAAGGACGAGCGGGTGGACCGCGTCGCGCGCGAGGTCGGCTCCATGCGTGGAACCGACCTCGTCCTCCTGCCGGAGGTCTGGAACGTCGGCTACTTCAACTTCGACCGCTACGCGACCGAGGCGGAGCCGCTCGACGGCCGCACGGTCACGCGCCTCGGCGAGGCGGCGCGCTCCGCCGGGGCCTGGGTGCTCGTCGGCTCGATCATCGAGGGGTCGGAGGGCCGACTGTTCAACACCAGCGTGCTGCTCGACCGGGGCGGCGAGGTCCGCGCGAGCTACCGGAAGATCCACCTCTTCGGGTACGGGTCGCGCGAGCACGAGCTGCTCGCGCGCGGCGGTCAGCCCGCCGTCGCCGATACGGAGCTGGGCCGGATCGGGCTCGCCACCTGCTACGACCTGCGGTTCCCCGAGCTGTTCCGGGCGATGGTGGACGACGGCGCGGAGCTGTTCCTCGTCACGTCGGCTTGGCCCTACCCGCGCGTGGAGGCGTGGACGATGCTCAACCGCGTCCGCGCCCACGAGAACCTGGCGTGGCTGATCTCGGCGAACTGCGCCGGCGGCGACCCGGTCCCGTGCTGCGGGCGCAGCATGATCGTCGATCCCTGGGGGACAGCCGTGGCCGCGGCGGGAGACCGTCCCGCCGTCCTGACCGCCGAGATCGATCCGGCCGCCGCCGCGGCGGCGCGCGCCGACTTCCCGGCGCTGCGCGACCGGGTCTTCGAGACAGGAAGGATGCGATGAGCCTGTTCCACGACGCGACGACCGGGGCGGTGGTCCCGTTCTCACCGGCGGAGGTGGTGCTCGCCGGCTACACGGGCCGCGACCAGGCGGCGGTGCAGCGGCACATCGACGAGCTCGCCGCGCACGGCGTCCCGGTGCCAGCGCGCGTCCCCGCCTACTACAGCATCACCCCCGGGCTCGTCGTCGCGGCCGGCGCGATCGACGTGCTCGGGCCCGAGACCTCCGGCGAGGTCGAGTACCTGCTGCTGCATTCGGACGGCGAGCTGTACGTCGGGCTCGGCAGCGATCACACCGACCGGGGCCTCGAGCGCACGTCGGTCACCTACGCCAAGCAGCTGTGCCCAAAGGTCGTCTGCCCGCGGCTGTGGCGCTACGCCGACGTGGCCGAGCACTGGGACCGGCTCGTCCTGCGCTCGTTCGCCGGCGCCGAGCGCCGCCTCTATCAGGAGGGCCCCGTCACCGCCATGCTCGACCCGGACGACATACTCGCGCGCGTCTGGCGGCGGACCGGGCGCGGGCTCGACGGCGTGCTGGTGTTCTCCGGCACGCTCGCGCTCGCGGGCGAGCTCGACTACGCGGATCGCTTCGCCGCCGAGCTCGGCGACGAAACGACCGGCGCCAAGCTCACGCTCGATTACACCGTCAACGTCGTCGAACCTCTCGATTGAGGGGGAAAGGAGCGTCCGATGCCCAAGCCCGAGTACGAGTTCTTCGATCCGACCGAGCGGATGAAGTGGCAGGCCGTCGAGGGAGTCGAGGGGCTCGACGAGATCATCCTCGGCAAGGACGAGGAGACCGGCGACTACACCCGCCTGCTGCGCTTCGCGCCCGGGGTCGACACGACGCCGCTCGGGGAGCAGCGCCACGACTTCTGGGAGGAGGTGTGGATCGTGTCGGGAGGCATCCACGACCTCGGCCTGGACCAGACGTTCACCGCCGGCATGTACGCCTGCCGCCCGCCCGGCATGCCGCACGGTCCCTGGAAGGCGCCGGACGGCGCCGTCACCTTCGAGACGCGCTACTTCCGGGACGCCTGAGCAGCGCCCGGCCGGACCCGCGACGTGCCGGTCAGGTCGGGTGGATGCCGCCGTCGATCGCGATCACCTTGCTCGTCACGTATCCGTTCCGCAGCAACGCGAGCGCCAGGTCGGCCGTCTCGGCGGGTGTTCCCAGGCGCCCGACGGGTATCGCCTTCACCAGGTCGCTCGGGTCGCCGGGCAGCATCTCGGTGTCCTGGATCAGCGCGGGCGCGATCGCGTTGACGGTCACGCCGCTGGCGGCGACGCGCGCGGCGAGGTGGTGGGTCAGGCCGTGCAGGCCTGCCTTCGATGCTGCGTAGTGCGGACCGATCACACCGCCCGTCAGCGCCGCGACCGACGAGGTGAAGAGGATCCGGCCGAAGGAGCGCTCGCGCATTCCGGGGAGGACGCGGCGAGCCAGCAGGAACGGTGCGCGGAGGTTCACGGCGAGCATCTCGTCGAACGCGTCCGCGTCCACGTCCTCCCAGACGGCCCGGCGACCGAGACCGGCGTTGGCCGCCAGCACGCCGATCGGGTCCAGCTGCGACTCGACCTCGTCGACCAACCGCCCGGGCGCGGCCGCATCGCTGAGGTCAGCGCCGAACGCGGCGGAGCGGCCGCCGGCGGCGGCCGCTC
>JBOGYU010000487.1:0-3656 GCA_050696935.1 Solirubrobacteraceae bacterium
GGGGTCAGACTTCGGTCTGACCCCCGCGCCTCTGTGTCAGTCGACCAGGCCGACCTGCGTCTGCGGGTTGGAGTACGGGAACCGCTTCGTCCCGTTGGTGGCCTTGTCCTTGATCTTCAGGATGTCCACCCCGCGGCCACCGTCGTTGGTGAAGATGTGGCCGTTGTACCAGTACGCCGACCACTGGTTCGCCCCGTGCGGGTCGAGGTGGCCGACCTCCGTCGGGTTCGACGCGTCGGTGAAGTCGACGACCGTCGTCCCCGCCGCGTAGGCCGACGACACGAGCACGTCGCGCTTCTTGTTCGGAAGCGTGTTGAAGTTGTGCGTCGTGCAGTTCGGCTCGTCGCCCTGGATGCGCGGCACCTTCCACGAGCTGCGCCACTGCTCCACCGACGTGTCGTCCATGTTGTCCAGGCTCGCCACGTCGTAGAACCACAGCGCCCCGAGCGTCATCGGGTCCTGCTCGCGGCAGCGCGGGCCCGTGCCGCCGCCGGCCTCGTCGCCGAAGATCACGCGCTCCCCGTCATAGGAGAACGTCGCGGAGTGGAAGAACTCCACGTTCGGGTTGTGCACGCGGGCGATCGTCCTCGGGTTCTCGAGGTCCGAGAGGTCCCAGATCTGGCCCTCGTCCATGCACGCCGCGGCGGCGCGCCGGATCTCCATGAACACGGTCACGTCGTGGCAGCCGAGGTAGCCCGGGATGCCGTTGCGATCGTTCTGCGGGAAGCGCGGCTCGCTGACCACGCTCGCCTCGCCCGGGTCGTCGAGCGGGACCTCGACGACCGAGATCTTGTTGTGCGCCCGCTGGCCCATGGCGTCGAACCGGGCGCACTCGTTGCCGTACTCGGACGGCGGGAGCGGGCTGGCGGCGTACGACTGCACGTACAGCAGCACCCGGCCGTTCTCCGGGTCGGGCACCAGCGTGTGGGTGTGCGAGCCGCAGTCCGTCGGCACGCCCTTGATCAGGCTGGGGGACCGCGGGTTGCTGACGTCGAAGATCCGCATGCCCTCGAAGCCCGGCGCCTGTGGGGTCGACTCGCAGGCGGCCGACGACCGCGGCGACTCGACCGACACGAACAGCAGGTTCTGCCAGACCGACACGTCGTGCTGCGAGCCCGGGCAATCGAAGTCCACGAGCTGCTTCGGCTTGCGCGGGTTCGCCGCGTCGATGATCTGGAAGCCGTCATAGTGGCCCGCGTAGGCGAGCCGGCCCCAGAACGCGAGGTCGGAGTTGCGGTAGGTGCGGTCGAACCGCGTCCTCGCGACGCTCCCGACGATCTCCATGTTCGCGGTCTGGCTCTCCGGGCTCGGCGTGTACCACCCCGCGTGGTGCGCCGATTCCGTCAGCCAGCGGCAAACAGCGAATGCTTCCCATGGGCTTCTTCGCCCTGCCAGGTAGACGATGTTGCCCGCCCCGCAGCGTACCCGCCGGGCGGCGAGTGAGACGGCCCGGCTTTCAGGATCCGGCTGCGGCACCTGAACCCGCAGACGCAGGAGTTCACCAGCGGCCGCGGCCAAGGACCGCGACCGGTGGAACGAGGACGACCGCTAGGAGAACTCCGCGGCGATCTTGCGCATGTCGCGCGCCTGCTCGGCGCCGACGAAGGTGATGCCGATGCCGGTGCGGCCGGCCCGGCCGGTGCGGCCGACCCGGTGCACGTAGCCGTCGCGGTCGGCCGGCGGGTCGAAGTTGATGACGTGCGAGATCCCGCTCACGTCGATCCCGCGGGCGGCGACGTCCGTCGCCACCAGCGTGTCTACGCGCCCGGCCTCGAACGAGGCCAGCGCCCGCTCCCGCTGGCCCTGGGACTTGTCGCCGTGCATGGCGACCGCCGTGACGCCCTCGCCGGCCAGGCGGCGGACGAGCCGGTCGGCGCCGCGCTTGGTGCGCACGAACACGAGCGCGAGCCCGCGCTCGTCCGACGCCAGCTCGCGGACCAGCGCGCGCAGGCGCTCGTCGCGCTCCACGTCCACGAAGCGGTGCTCGATCTCCACGGGGCGGCCCGCCGGCGGCGCGTGCTCGTGCCGGCGCGCGTCGCGCGTGTACTCCCTGGCGATCCGCCCGGCCTCGCCGTCGAGCGTGGCGGAGAAGAACAGCGTCTGCCGCCGCCCGGGGCAGAGGGCGACGATCCGGTCCACGGCCGGGCGGAAGCCCATGTCGAGCATCCGGTCGGCCTCGTCGAGCACGAGCACCTGGACGTGCGCGAGCGTCAGCGCGCCGCGGCCGAGCAGGTCCTCGAGCCGGCCGGGTGTGGCGACGACGATGTGCGAGCGGCGCGCCTCGCGCGTCTGCTTCTCGAAGCCGACACCGCCGTAGACGGCGCTCACGGTGAGATTCCGCGCCCGCGCGAGCGGCCGGGTCTCGTCGACGATCTGGCTCGCGAGCTCCCGCGTGGGGGCGAGCACGAGCGCCGCCGGGCGGCGTGCGTCGGCGGCGATCCGGTCGACGATCGGGGCGGCGAAGGCGATCGTCTTGCCGGACCCGGTGGGGGACTTGGCGAGCACGTCGCGGCCGGCGAGGACGTCGGCGATCACGAGCTCCTGGATGGGGAACGGCGTGTGCATGCCGCGCTGCTCGAGCGCGCGAGAGACCGCGCGCGATACGCCGAGATCGGCGAAGGACTGCTGTGACATGAAGGCTCCTGCGGCATGGGCCGCGGACGGTTCGGGAGGCGATGGCTGACCCGAACCGCACTCGTGCGGGACCCAAGCAAGCGTGCTGCCTCGCGGCCGGCGGATGCCGGACGCTTCGTCAATAGTAGCGGCAGCCCGGCTCAGGACTTGAGGCAGCGCACCTGGTAGACCGACGTGAAGCCGGTCAGGAAGCCGCTGCGGGCGGCGCGCAGGTACAGGCGCCAGACGCGCACGCGGTCGGGGCCGACGAGCCGCACGGCCTCCTCGTGGTGCTCGTCGAGCCGGGTCATCCAGTGCCGCAGCGTCTCCGCGTAGTCCTCCCGGAAGCCCTCGACGTGGTCGGTCTCCAGGCCGGCGGCCTCGATCGCCAGCTGGATCCGCGAGAGGTGCAGCGGCGCGGCGTCCGGGAACACGTATCGCTCGGAGAACGGACCGGCCTCGGGGTCGCCGGTGCGCAGGCGGGAGATGCCGTGGTTGAGCAGCCGGCCGCCGGGCCGGAGCAGCCGCGCCAGCGTGCGCGCGTACTCGTCGATCCGGCTCGCCCCGACGTGCTCGACCATCCCGATGCTGGCGATCGCGTCGAACGGCTCGTCGGTCATCTCCCGATAGTCGGCCACGCGGATCTCCACCCGGTCGGCGAGGCCGGCCTCGGCCACCCGTGCCCGCGCGAGCTGCGCCTGCGGCTCCGACAGCGTGATTCCGGTCACCGACACGCCGTGGCGGCGGGCGGCGTGGATGGCGAAGCTGCCCCAGCCGCAGCCGACGTCGAGCACCCGCTGGCCCTCCTGCAGCCCGAGCTTCGCGCACGTCAGCTCCAGCTTGGCGTCCTGCGCGGCCTCAAGGCTGCTGCCGTCGCGCGAGAAGAACGCGCAGCTGTAGGTCATCGACGCGTCGAGGAACAGCGCGAAGAAGTCGTTGGAGAGGTCGTAGTGGTGGCGGACCGAGCGGCGGTCGCGCTCCAGGCTGTGGCGGCGGCCGCGGGGGCGCAGCTCCGCCGCCGGCACGGGCGGCGGGCGCATGGG
>JBOGYU010000488.1:0-3651 GCA_050696935.1 Solirubrobacteraceae bacterium
CACCGCACCCAGGTCCGCCGCCGGCAGCGCTCCCTCCAGCGGCTCTCCCCGCAGCTTCGCCAGCTCCGAGCCCACCTCCGACGGTGCCCAGGAGGCCGTTATCAACGCCACCGCGTCTCCCTCCCGCCCCCACCCGAGCCGGCCGGCGCGAGCCGGGTCCGGCAGCTCGCCGACCATACCCACGACCGGCGTCGGGTAGATCGGCCCGCCGCCGCCCTCGTTGTAGAGCGACACGTTGCCGCCCACGACCGGCACGCCGAGCGCCCGGCAGGCGTCGCCGAGCCCGGCCACCGCGCGCGTGAGCTGCCAGGCGATGTGGGGCTTCTCCGGGTTGCCGAAGTTCAGGCAGTTCGTGAGCCCCAGCGGCTCGGCGCCGACGCACGCCAGGTTGGCCGAGCACTCGAGCACCGCCTCCACGGCTCCCCGGTAGGGGTCGATCGCCACCCGCCGGCCGTTGCCGTCGATCGAGGCGGCGATCGCCGAACCGCCGGGCAGGAGCAGCACCGCCGCGTCGGCCTGCTCCGGCCGGCGCACGGTACGCGAGCCGACCACGCAGTCGTACTGCTCGAACGCCCACCGGCGGGAGGCGAGGTTGGCGCTGCCGAGCAGGCGGAGCAGCGCCTCCGCCGGGTCTCGAGGATCGAGCACCCGGCGCGGCGCCGGGTAGACGGGCGTGGCCGCCTCGAGCGGCTCGAGGTCGTAGGCCGGGCACTCGTCCACCAGCGCGCCGACGGGCAGGTCGCCGACCACCCGGTCGCCGTCGAGCACCCGCAGGCGCCCGGAGCCCGTCACCTCCCCGATCGCGGTCGCGTTCACCTCCCACTTCGCGCACACGGCGAGCACGTCGTCGAGCCGCGAGGGCTCGACCACGCACAGCATCCGCTCCTGCGACTCGGAGATCATGATCTCGAACGGCTCCATGCCGGCCTCGCGCAGCGGCACGCGCCGCACGTCGAGATCGATCCCGACGCCGCCCTTGGCCGCCATCTCCGCGGACGACGAGCTCAGCCCGGCCGCGCCGAGGTCCTGGAGCGCGACGAGCAGCCCCGCGTCGAGCAGCTCGAGCGAGCACTCGAGCAGCCGCGACTCCTCGAACGGGTCGCCGATCTGGACCGTCGGGCGCTTGGCCGCGTCCTCCTCCCCGAGCTCGGCCGACGCCAGCACCGACGCGCCGCCGATCCCGTCCCGCCCGGTGCGGGCCCCGAACAGCACCACCACGTTGCCGACCCCCGCGGCGGCCGAGCGGATCAGCTTGCCGGTCTCGATCAGGCCGACGCACATGGCGTTGACGAGGCAGTTCTGCTCGTAGGGCCCCTCGAAGTAGATCTCGCCGCCCACCGTCGCGACGCCGATCGAGTTGCCGTAGTGCCCGATCCCCGCCACCGCGTGCTCGAGCAGGTAGCGGGAGCGGGCCGACTCGGCGACCTCGCCGAAGCGCAGGGAGTCCAGGATCGCGATCGGCCGCGCCCCGATCGCGAACACGTCGCGCAGGATGCCGCCGACGCCGGTGGCCGCGCCCTGGAACGGCTCCACCGCGCTCGGGTGGTTGTGGGACTCGACCTTGAACGCGCACGCCAGCCCGTCGCCGACCGACACCGCGCCCGCGTTCTCCCCCGGCCCCAGGAGCAGCCGCCCGCCCTCGGTCGGGAGCGTCTTCAGCAGGCGCCGCGAGTGCTTGTAGCCGCAGTGCTCGGACCACATGAGGCTGAACACCGCGAGCTCGACCTCGTTCGGCTCCCGGCCGAGCTTGGCGACGATCTGGTCGTACTCGCCGTCGGTGAGCCCCAGCTCGCGATGGCGAGTCACGCGGGGGCCCCGATGAGCCTCAGCCCGTCCACCGAGCCGGTCAGCGCGTCGACGGCGTGCTCCGGGTGCGGCATCAGCCCGAGCACGTTCCCGGCCTCGTTGCACACGCCCGCGATGTCGTCCGCCGAGCCGTTGAAGTTGTGGCCGGGCGCGTAGCGGAGCACGACCTGGTCCCCGAGGTCGCCGGGCGCCCAGTAGCGGCCCGTGGTGTGCTTGGCGGGGATCGAGAGCCTGTCGCCGGCCGCCAGCCCGGCGGTCCACGGGATCGACGCGTTGACCACCTCCAGCTCGACCTGGCGGCAGACGAACCGCAGCGACGTGTTCGGCAGCAGCGCGCCCGGGAGCAGGCCGGCCTCGCACAGCACCTGGAAGCCGTTGCAGATGCCGAGCACCAGCCCGCCGTCGCGCGCGAACCGCTCGATCTCGCCCATCACCGGCGAGAACCGCGCGATCGCCCCCACGCGCAGGTAGTCGCCGTACGAGAAGCCGCCCGGGACGATCACCGCGTCCGCGCCGCGCAGGTCCGCGTCGGCGTGCCAGAGCAGCTCGGCCTCGCCCAGGCGCCGGGCGGCGGCCAGCGCGTCGCGCTCGTCGCACGACCCCGGGAACTGCACGACCCCGAACCTCACTCGATCTCGTAGTCCTCGATCAGAGGGTTGGCCAGCAGCCGCTGGCACATCTCTCCCACGCGCGACGGGTCGTCGACGTCCAGCTCCACGAGCCGGCCGACGTGCACGTTCGCGACCCCCTCGAACCCAAGGGCGGGCAGCGCCCGCTCCACGGCCTGGCCCTGCGGGTCGAGGATCCCGGCCTTGGGCCGGATCAGGACCCGCACCCTCACGAAGCCGTGCGCTCCAGCCAGGCGGAGAAGGGCTCGCCCGCGAGCTTCTCGTAGGCCGTCACGTACCGCGAGCGCGTCTGCACGACCACGTCGTCCGGGATCGGCGGCGCCGGCGGCGTCTTGTCCCACCCCGTGCCGGACGCCCAGTCGCGCACGTACTGCTTGTCGAAGCTCGGCTGCGGCCGCCCGGGCTCGTAGCCGTCGGCCGGCCAGAAGCGCGAGGAGTCGGGCGTGCAGACCTCGTCCCCGAGCGTGAGCGTGCCGTCCTCGTCCAGCCCGAGCTCGAACTTCGTGTCGGCCAGGATGACCCCGCGCGCCCGCGCGTGCGCGGCGACCTTCGCGTACACGGCCAGCGAGACGTCGCGCAGCCGCGCCGCGAGGTCGCGCGACCCGGCCAGCTCCGCGGCCGCCTCGAAGTCGATCGCCTCGTCGTGGCCCTCCTCGGCCTTGGTCGACGGCGTGAAGATCGGCTCCGGGAGCCGCTCGGACTCCCGCAGCCCCGGCGGCAGCTCGATCCCCGAGACCCGGCCCGTCGCCTGGTAGTCCTTCCAGCCCGAGCCGGTGATGTAGCCGCGCACGACGCACTCGACGGGCAGCATCCGCAGCCGCCGCACCCGCAGCGCGCGGCCCCGGAGCTCCTCCGGCACCCCGTCGGTCGCCGAGATCAGGTGGTTGGGCACGACGTCGCGCGTGAGGTCGAACCACAGGACCGACAGCCCGGTCAGCACCCGCCCCTTGTCGGGGATCGGCGTCGGGTGGACGGCGTCGTAGGTGGAGATGCGGTCGGACGCGACCATCAGCAGGTCGTCGCCGAGCTCGTACAGCTCGCGGACCTTGCCGCGGGCGAGCAGAGGGAGCGTGGTCACGCCCCTGAGGCTACTTCAGAGGTCGTACGGGAAGACCGGTCCGCAGCGAGACGCTGCGCCTGGCCGTCACCGTCGACCCGTCGGCGAACCGCGCGCGGACGCGGACGCGCAACCGGCGGGCCCCGCGCAGGCGCCGGG
>JBOGYU010000489.1:0-3650 GCA_050696935.1 Solirubrobacteraceae bacterium
GCGCAGCGCCGCGCGGCCGCGGGCCGGCGTGCGCAGGAGCGGCAGGGTGCGCACGGCGAAGCTGGCGACGTAGACCGCTCCCAGCGGCAGCGGCAGGTGGCGGCGGGCGAGCCAGACCCGGTTGCGGGCGCCGTAGTAGGGGGAGTAGTCGTGCGCTGCGGGGACGTACGGCGGGTGGAGCACGGCGACGTCGCCGGCGTAGCGCACCCGCAAGCCGGCGTCCATCACGCGCCAGGCTAGATCGATCCCCTCGTGTGCGAAGCGGAACGCCTCCGGCCAGCCGCCGGCGGCCTCGAACACCGCCCGCCGGGTCGCCACCGCTCCCTCCCAGACGGCGGTCACGTCGCTGGACCGCGCCGGGTCGCCGACGCGCAGCCGCGGGACCCAGTCGCGCGGGGCCCGGCCGCCGTCGGGGATGACGCGGAGCTGGAGCAGCCCCAGCTCCGGGTCCGCCTCGAACATCGCCCCCACCCGCGCCAGGGCGTCGCCGGACTGAAGGCGGGCGTCGTCGTCGAGGAAGAACAGCAACTCGCCGCCCACGGCCGGCACGCCCGCGTTGCGGCCGGCGGGGATGCCGCGGTCCTCGGGGACGTGGACGCCGCGGACCCCGTCCGGCAGCCCGGCCGGCTCCCACCCGTTCCCCACGACGACAACGTCGAGGTCCACGCCCCGCTGGCGCAGGAGCGAGTCGAGCGCCGCGCGCAGCTCGGCCTGACGGCGACCCTGGGTGAGCACGACACACCCGATGAGGGTCATTTGAGCCGGTCGGAGGTGAGGATGGCGAGCAGGTGGCCGGCCGCGGTGACCGCGGCCACGGCGACGAGGGCGACGACGAGCGCCCGCGAGCCCGCCTCGTCCCCCGCCGCCGCGTCCACGATCGCCGCCGCCAGCGCGAGCAACGTGAACTCCATGGCGACGAAGGCGCGGAAGAACGGGACGAACCCCAGCGCCCGCCGCGCCCGCCGCAGCCCGGACGCCCGCGGCGCCGCCACCGCCCGCGTGTCCGCCGCCGCCGGCCGGCCCGTCTCGGCCCGCGCCACCGTCACGAGCGCCGACTCGCCCTTCACCAGCAGCACGAGCACGGCGACGATCAGGCCCAGCGTGGCCTCGTCCGCCCGCACGCCGAGCGCGATCGGCAGCGCCGCCTCCGTCACCCAGTGGCCGATCCGGTCCAGATACACGCCGGCCACCGAGCTCTGCCCCCGCCAGCGGGCCAGCTCGCCGTCGGAGCAGTCCAGCATGATCTGGAGCTGGATCAGCAGCACCGCGGCGACGGCCGTGACGACGCCGGGGACGCTCAGCAGCGCGGCGGCGGTGAGGCCCACCCCGATCATCAGCCACGTCACCCCGTTCGGCGTGATCGGTGTCCGCAGCAACAGCCGCGTCAGGTACGGCGACAGCCGGCGGATGTAGAGCCGCCCCGCCCAGTGCTCCCCGCTGTCGCGCTCGAAGATCGACGCGGGCTGCGTCGCGGCACGCAGCTCGGCGATCGACGGCCGCCTCATCCGAACGCGTCCACGAACGCGCCGACCCGCTCGCGCGCCCCCGCCTCGTCCAGCTGCAGGTGCTCGAGGATCGTGAAGCGGTCCGGGCGCGTGGCCGGCGCCCGCACCACCGCGTCCGCGAACTGGTCGAGCGACAGGCCGAGGTCGGCCGGCGTGCGGGGGAGCGCGTGCCGCGTCAGGCACGCGTCCAGCCCGCGCGCGAGCCCCTCGTCGCCGCGCAGGAACGAGGTGAACAGGCTCGCCGCGCCCGCGAGCTCCCCGTGGTGCGCCGTGCCCGGGAACAGGCGGTCGATCGCGTGCACGATCTCGTGGTCGCCCCCGCTGCACGGCCGGCTGCTGCCCGCGGTGGCCATCGCCAGGCCGGACAGGACCAGCGCCTCGGCGAGCGCGATCAGGAACGGGTCGTCGTCGATCCCGTCCTCCCGGTGCACGACCGACGTCGCGGCCGTCCGTGCGAACGTCACCGCCACGCCGTCGACCGCCTCGCCCCGCTCGCGCTCGGCCAGCCGCCAGTCCGCGATCGCCGACAGGTTGCTGATCGTGTCGCCGATCCCCGACCGCCGCATGGCCGGCTCGCTGCGCCGGACGTAGTCGAGGTCCACGACGACGGCGATCGGCATCTGCACGCCGTAGGACGCCTTGCGGCCGGCCTCGTCCTCCAGCGACGCGACCGGCGACGCGATCCCGTCGTGCGCCAGGCTCGTCGCGACCGCGACCATCGGCAGCCCGCTCAGGCTCGCCGCGTACTTCGCGACGTCCAGCGTGCGGCCGCCGCCGAGCCCCACCACCGCGTCGTAGAACCCGCCCCGCAGGCGCGCCGCGAGGTCAGCGCCCCCCTGCACCGAGCCGCGCTCCACGGTCAGGAAGTCCGCGTTCTGAAGCTGCGGGCGCAGCGCCGCCCCCAGCTCCTCGCCCAGCCCGGTGCCGACGAGCACCGCCACGTGACCGCCGCTGGAGATCCGGCGGTCGGCGAGCAGCGGGGCGAGCCCCGCCACCGCTCCCGGCCCGATGTCGATCGTCAGCGGCGTGCCGACCATGCGGGTCAGCAGCGGCACGCGACCTCCCGCGCCCGAGCCAGGTCCGCGTGGTCGTCGACCTCGACCCACTCGACGGCGCCGATCGGGGCGATCCCGATCCGGCCGCCGCGGTCGGCGAGCCTCTGGAAGCCGTCCTCGTAGTACAGCGACGGGTCGCGCCGCCACGTCGCCTCCAGCGCGTCCGCGAGCGGGCCCGCGCCCGCCGGCTCGATCAGCGTCACGCCGATGTACTCGCCGTGCGCGGTCCCAGGGTCCAGGTTCTTGTTGATCCGGTCGAGCAGGCCGTCGCCGGTGACGTGGACCTTCATCTCCTCCTCGCCGAGCGCCTTCGAGTCGTCCACCGCGATCACCAGATCCGGCCCCCGCGCCTCCAGCAGCCGCTCCTCGACCGCCGCCGGGTGCACCGTGTCGCCGTTCGCGAGCAGCACCCCCTCCGCGAACGCCTCGCGCGCGCACCAGAGCGAGTACGCGTTGTTCCACTCGAGCGCCCTCGGGTTGAACACCAGCTCGAGCCGCAGGCCGTGGCGGCGCTCGAGCTCCGGCACGCGCTCCCGCACCCGGCCGGCCGCGTAGCCGGTGACGACCACCGCCTCCTCGAGCCCGACCGCGCGGAAGTTGGCCAGCGCGACGTCGAGGATCGTGCGATCGCCGTCCACCGGCAGCAGCGTCTTGGGCAGCTCGGCGGTCTCCGCGCCAAGCCGCCTCCCCGGACCCGCCGCGAGCACCATCCCGATCACTCGTCGTCCTCCTGGTCGTAGCCGCCGGGATCGTGGCCGCCCGGCAGCCAAGCGGCCGCCGACTCACCGACGAACGCCGCGCCCGCAATGGCGGCCCAGAGGTAGAAGCCGGCCGGCAGGGCGCCGGCCGCGAGCAGGATGAAGCCCAGCACGAGCCGCCCGTCCCAGCCCAGCGCTAGCGCGTTCACCCACGGCGCCGGGGTGACCCCCCGCTGGCGCACGCGGTACAAGAGGTCGTAGCCGCGATACGCGATCGCCGCCAGCAGGGCGAATGCGGCCGGTAGCGCGGAGTCGCCCGCCAGCGCCGCGAGCCACAGCAGGCCGGCGAGCTCGCACAGCCGGGCCGCCGGCGTCGCGGTCCAGCGCAGGCG
>JBOGYU010000490.1:0-3649 GCA_050696935.1 Solirubrobacteraceae bacterium
GCGCTCATCGCCGCGGGCGCCTGAGCGCGCCGGAGCCGTTGCTAGGCTGGGCCACGCGGTGGAACCCTCCGACTTCCGCGACGGACCGCGTGACGAGTGCGGCGTGTTCGGCATCTGCGCCCCCGGCCACGATGTCGCCCGACTCGCCTACTTCTCCCTCTACGCGCTCCAGCACCGCGGCCAGGAGTCGGCGGGCATCGCCACGGCCCAGCGCGGCCGCATCATGGCGATGCGCGACCAGGGGCTGGTGAACCAGGTCTTCGACGAGCAGCGGCTGCGCGCGCTCCAGGGGGACATGGCGGTCGGCCACGTCCGGTACTCGACGACGGGGGCGAGCTCGTGGGAGAACTCGCAGCCCGTGTGGCGGGCCGACCGGCGCGAGGTCGCGCTCGCCCACAACGGCAATCTGGTCAACGCCGTCGAGCTGCACGGTGAGCTGCGCGAGCGGGGCGTCTCGTTCCGCTCGACCTCGGACTCGGAGATCATCGCCGCCCTCCTGTCGACGCACTCGGCCGAATCGGTGGAGGACGCGCTCCAGGACGTCATGCGGCGCATCGAGGGCGCGTACTCGACGGTCGTGATGACCAAGGACCGGGTGGTCGCCTTCCGGGATCCTGCGGGGCTGCGGCCGCTGTCCCTGGGAATGCTCGGCGACCGCTACTGCGTGGCGTCGGAGACCTGCGCGTTCGACATCATCGGCGCCCGCTTCCTGCGTGACGTGCAGCCGGGCGAGATCGTGTCGCTGACAGAGGACGGGCTGCAGACGCGGCTCGCGGTGGCCGGCGACCGGCGCGCCCTGTGCGTGTTCGAGCACATCTACTTCGCGCGGCCGGACTCGCGGCTCGGCGGGCAGGTGCTCCAGGTGGCGCGCGGGCGGATGGGGGAGATCCTCGCGCGCGAGGCACCGGCCGACGCCGATCTGGTGATCCCGGTGCCGGACTCGGGGAACGCGGCGGCGCGCGGGTACGCGCGGGCGTCCGGGCTGCCGCAGGACGACGGCTTCGTCAAGAACCGCTACGTCGCGCGCACGTTCATCCAGCCCGGCCAGGAGCTGCGCCGCCACGGCCTGCGGCTCAAGTTCAACCCGCTGCCAGACGTGGTGTCCGGCCGCCGGCTGGTGGTCGTCGACGACTCGATCGTGCGCGGCAACACGACGCGCCAGATCGTGGCGATGCTGCGCGACGCGGGCGCGGCGGAGGTCCACATGCGGATCAGCGCCCCGCCGATCCGCCACCCCTGCCACTACGGGATCGACATGTCGACGCGCGAGGAGATGATCGCCCACGGCCGCACGGAGGCCGAGGTCGCCGCCGAGCTGGGAGCGGACTCGCTCGCCTACCTGTCGCTCGAGGGCGTCTACGAGGCGGTCCAGGGCACCCGCGAGACTCACTGCGACGCCTGCTTCTCCGGCGACTACCCGCTGGCGGGCACGGCGGCGAAGGACGCGTTCGAGCACGCGCTCCCGCTCATCCGCGCCTGAACCGTCACGCCCCGCCCACGACTTCGTGCCGCCTTCGTGCCAGGGGCGGTTTGCCCTCCGGAGGCGGCGGTATGGTCGCCGGTCCCATGTCGACCGCCATCGAGAACGTCGCGCTGCCGGGCCTCGGCCCACCGCCGCCCACGCCGGTCGCCCGGTCGGATGACCCCGAGGGGGCGCTGCACGAGCTGTTCGGGTTCCCGGCGTTCCGGCCGGGGCAGCGGGAGGCGGTCGACGCCGTGATCAGCCCCCACCCACCGCGGGACGTGCTGGTGGTGATGCCCACCGGCTCGGGCAAGTCGCTCTGCTACCAGCTGCCGGCGCTCATGCGGGCGGACCTCACGCTGGTGGTCTCTCCGCTCGTCTCGCTGATGCAGGACCAGGTGCAGGCGCTCGAGCGCGTGGCGCCCGGTCGCGTCGGGCTCGTGAACGCCCAGCAGGACTCGAGCACGAACCGCAGGGTGGTCGAGCGCGCCGCCGCCGGGCACCTGCGGCTGCTGTACGTCGCGCCCGAGCGGTTCGCCTCGCCCGGGTTCCTCGAGCGCATCCGCCATGCCCGGATCGGGCTGTTCGTGGTGGACGAGGCGCACTGCGTGTCCCAGTGGGGGCACGACTTCCGGCCCGACTACTTCCGGCTGGCTGACGCCGCGCGCTGGCTCGGGGCCCGGGCGATCCTCGCCTCCACCGCGACGGCGACGCCCCAGGTGGCGGCGGACATCGTCGCCCGCCTCGGGCTGCGCGACCCGGTGCGCGTGGCCACCGGCTTCGACCGCCCGAACCTCTCCTTCGCGGTGGTCTCGTGCGCGAACAAGCAGGCGGTCCACCGGGGGATAGCTGCCGCGCTCGCGGAGCCGGGCGCGCTGCCCGGCATCGTCTACGCGGGCACGCGGGCCGACTGCGAGCGGCTCGCCGCCCGCCTGGGGGCCGACCTCGGGATCGAGGCCATCGCCTACCACGCCGGCCTGCCGCGGGACGCCCGTGCCGAGGCCCAGCGCCGGTTCATGGCCGGCGAAGCCCCGGTCGTCGTGGCCACCAATGCGTTCGGCATGGGCGTCGACAAGGCCGACGTCCGCACGGTCTGCCACGAGAGCGTCCCCAGCTCGATCGAGGCCTACTACCAGGAGGCCGGCCGAGCCGGCCGCGACGGCCACCCGGCCCGCTGCCTGCTGTTCGCGACCGGCAAGGACAAGGGCCTCCACGTCTTCTTCATCGAGCGCTCGGCGGTGGGCGACGACGCGCTGAAGGCCGTCGCCCGCCGAATCGTCGGCGCCGCCGACGGCTCGTCCCTCGCCACCGACGGCTCGTCCGCTGCCACCAACGGCTCGTCCCCCGCCGCCGACGGCTCGTCCGCCCCCGCCCGGTTCGACCTCGCGATCGACGACCTCGTCGCCCTCGCCGGTGATGACGAGAACGTCCGCGCCATCGTCGGGCACCTCGCCCGCGCGGGGGTCGTCCAGCCGGCTCCGTCACCGCCGGACCGCGTCGCCGGGCGGCTGGTCGGAGCCTGGGACGGGCGGGCGTTCGCCGTGTGCCGGGCGTCGGCGCAGGAGGGGACGCGCGTGCGCTGGCGCCAGTACCGCGCCGTGTGGGCATGGGTCGAGGGGTCGCGGTGCCGACGCGAGGGGATCCTGCGCCACTTCGGCGACCGCTCGACGCCCGCCCCGGTCGGCCCTTGCTGCGACGTCTGCGACCCCGCGCTGGCGCCGCCCCCGCCTCCTCCGCCGGCCACCCACCCGTCGCGCCGGCCCGCCCAGCTCGCCCACCGGCCCGCCGGCGAAGGCGAGGTCGGCGCCCTGGACGAGGCGATCCTCGACGTCGTCGCCTCCGCCGAGCCGGAGGTCGGCCGGACCCGGGCGGTCGAGATCCTGCGCGGCGGGCGCTCGAAGGTCGTCGTCAGGTACTCGTACGACGGGATGCCGCACTACGGCGCCTGGTCGCACCTCAGCGCCCCCACCGTGCTCGAGCGGGTCGACGCCCTGCTCGCGGCCGGCACCCTGCGTTCGACGGGCGGCCGCTTTCCCAAGCTGGAGGTGGCATGAGGGTCGGCGTCCTCGCCTCCGGCGCAGGCACGAACCTCCAGGCCATCCTCGACCGCCTCCACGACCCGGCCGCGCACGACGCGCCGGCGGCGCACGCCGACTCCGGCGCCCGGCCGGCCGCGCACGACAGGTC